>DFEM01000134.1 GCA_002369155.1 Lachnospiraceae bacterium UBA3802
TAAACGAACAGGTTGAAATATATACCAAAGAAAGCGAAGAACTCCAAAAGTCAGTAGAGAATGTTCGTTCTTTACAAGAATGGATCAACGCTGTTCTCGGGAAGTATGCGGGAGAATTGTCCATTGCATCCGATGCAGGGGGAACACTGTCTTCACTTTCGGATGAAGGCGATAGCACCCGTAAGATTACCGCATTTTATTCCTTTGCCGAAGCGATAAAAAAGCTTGTGGATCAGAAGAAATTGGCGGAATTACGCAATGCCGATCAAATCGACAAGGATAATAATGCTCTTTATGAGAAATTAGAGACTAAGAAACAACTTGAAGGAAGCAAGTTTGTATTCGATCCCGGATATGAGAAGACAAGGGCATTAATTTCAGAAGAACTGAGAAAACTCAATATTGAAACCGATGTAAAGTTCTTTGTTGAACTTATCTCTGAGGTTAAGGACAAGAAATGGAGAAAGGCAATTGAAACCTTCCTCGGTGGGAAGAGATTCAATATAATCGTTGATCCGAAGTACACTGCACAGGTATTAAAGATTGTTAATGATAATCCCGCCCATAAGGGAAAGGTTATCATAACTGATAAACTTGAGGATACCGATGTGGTGTCCAGTTCTGCGGCGGAACAGCTTGAAATTATAAATCCTTCAGCAAGGATGTACGCTAATTACTTGCTGAACGGTATACATCTTTGTGAGACCATTGATGAATTACATGAATATCCTAAGGGCGGAATTATGCCTAACGGTATGCTTGCAAAGGGGTATGCCGTCGGTAAGATGGATATTAATGGAACTAAACTGTTTATAGGTCAGGATGCTATTAAGCTTCAGCTCGAGGCATTGGAGAATGAGATAAAAGACTTACAATATAGTATCCAGGCGCATGCCGAAAATACCGACGAAATACATGGAGAAATTGCTGAATTACAGGAGAAATCCCTTAAACAAGAGGATTATGATTTCGAGGCGGCTAATGAAGTAAGTGCAATAAAAGAAAAACTTCGTACAACTACATGTGAACGAGATATCTTTGCTAACGATCCTAACTTTACCGCGATTCTCGGAGAATACAACAAGGCCAAAAACAATTATGACAGCCTTGATAAAGAAAAGAGCGCCCTTAGTGAAACTATAGGCAGCTCTCGAAATGAAATAAAGAAGATAGAGAAGGACATTGCTTCTAAAACTCAGGAAATGAAAGAGGCTCAGAAAGATTTTGAGCATGACTGCAGAGAAATGCCTGAACTGAGACAGCCTGCGATAGAAATGTATAATCAGCAGATTCAAAAGAAAGGCACTGCTATCACTAAGAGAACGGTTGACGATTGGGCCGGATATCTGGAGGGCGCTAAGAAAGCACTTGAAGATGCGCATTTGCAGTATTGCAGGATAAACGGTACCGACAATCAGATGCGCGGCGTTTCCTTTATAGGTTATTACCGGCAACAGTATCGAAATCTTGCAAACGTTCAGATTGAAGAAGCTAAACAGAAACTGAAAAAGCAGGGTGAAAAGCTTCAGAGCGCATTTGTAGGTGATTTCGTTGCAGAGATTAATGAAACAATCAGGGGCGCAAGAGAAGAAATCGAAAAGATTAATAAGGAACTTAAGAACAGACCGTTCGGAAACGATATTTATCAGTTCGAGATGAAGGAACGTCTCGACTCGGATGGAAAAGCTTTGTTTTTTAAGATCTGTAACCAGATGCACAAGTATTTTGATAATGCGGAGTATTATCTTACCGCAATTAAAGATGATGAGGACAGCGAGCAGGATATAAAGGAATTTATTGACATTGTGCTTAATGAGGAAGATGAGACGGAATATACCGATTATCGTAAATATTTTAATTACGATATGAGAATCATCAGTAAGCAAGGCGATGATGAAATTCAAGCTACGCTTTCAAAGAAACAGGGGTCTGCTAGTAATGGTGAGAAACAGACACCGTATTTCATTATTTTAGCAGCAAGTCTCTTACAGTTATACCCGAAGGACCGTAGCAGTGCGAGATTAGCGTTTATCGATGAGGCCTTTTCGGCATTGTCACGTGAAAGAATTGAGCAGATGGTTGATTATCTGGAAACCAACGACTTCCAGGTAGTTTATGCGGCACCGCCAGATAAGATAAACAGCATCGGATCGCATATTCAGACAACGATAACGCTGGTTCCCAAGGGACGTCAAAGTTTTGCGGTTGAAGGATTGATAAAGAACCTTGAGGAGTGATCTAAAGCATGGAAAATGTGCCTTTAAAGCTGAATAAACGGCAAAAAGAAATCTTAAAGGCTCTTCTTAACAAGTATGAGAAGAGCAAGACTTATCGTGGCGAAAACATGGTTAACCAGTCGTTTCATGTTAAACCAATAGATTTCTTTGAGGAATACGATTCTGACTTTGCCGACCTTGATGAACAGGGGGATTTTGAGCGGGACTTGAATGTGCTCGAAGCGGCAGGGCTTATTCTGCTTGCGCGGAAAAGCGATGTCGTTAAGACAATCAGCATGAATGTTTCTGCACAGGAATCATATTATGCTCTTCTTGGCAGAACTGGATTAAAAGAGCTTGAGAATTCCCAGATAGCAATGTATAAGTCGTACCTCGGGAAGAATTCGATGCTGGATGCCTTTTGCAATGTTCAGATTGGGCGACTCCAGGATAGAAAAAAGGCAGAGTACCCAGAAGACGAAGCACGGGAAATCTTAAAGATACTTGAATATATTTGTGGCAACAAAGAGGAAATCCTCGAGAGAGAACTATCGATTGAGTTATTCAGTAATTCAAAAACTTTCGAAAAAGAGTACCGTAAAAAAGTTATCACGGTATTAAAGAAATACGGTGATTACCGGGACATTATCGATAATGTCCCGGATGATCGGGAACAAGAACATGCAATCCTCGCAGAGTATAATGTCTTTCCTAATCCGACTTATGTAAACTTTAAAGGCGATGGTAAGATCATCCTTATAAGCGGGAAAACTATAGAACTAAGCCCAGAGATGCCACTGGCGATCGATTCCGATACGATGGATCAGATTGACAACGTTAATGTAGTCGATAAACGTATTGTGACTGTTGAAAACCTCACAAGTTTCAATAGAGTGAAGGCGGATAATACTTTTTTTATTTATTTAGCCGGTTATCACAACACTGCTAAACAGGCATTTATCCAAAAGATTGCAAAAAGCAATCCTGACAAGAACTGGTTTCATTTCGGAGATATAGATCCGGATGGGTTCTACATCCTAGAGCACTTAAAGAATAAGACAGGTATTGATTTTAAACCGCTATACATGTCAGTTGAGGAGCTTAAGAAGTATAAGGATTATTGCAAATCACTTGAAGAAAACGATAAGAAGAAAGCGAGATCTTTGATTACTAAAGGACTCTTTGTTGATGAGATGCAATATATACTTGAAAATAACGTAAAGCTTGAACAAGAGGTTGTTAGTTGGAAACAATTTATTGTAATATAAATATAGCATAAGTTCCTTAAGCAGTCTGAAAAGGATAAACAGTGAGGTGCAGAGATGGAAGAGAGAAGAAGACTAAACCCTTTGATCCCAATCTAAGCAGGATTACTTGTTTTTGTATCTGCATTATGTGTTTTCTTGTGGATTAAGAAGAATAAAGCAGCACAGGCAGCTATAGCAAACAAATAATTGACTTTAATGAAATGATGAAAGGCCGGTCCGTTTCGGACCGGTCTTTTTGTGCGTAAAAGTTTAAAAATACAGTCCTTTATGGTATAATTATTCTGTAAAATTGTGTAAGAGCAAAGGACTAAATATGGCTGATACGGAACAAAGGTATGATGCCTTTATCAGTTACAGACACATACAGCCCGACAGAAGTGTGGCGGAAAGAATTCACAGGAAACTGGAAGCTTTCCGGCTGCCGAAAGAGATTGCGTCCAAAATCGGGAAAAACAGACTGGACCGCGTCTTTCGTGACGAGGCTGAATTTGCCGTGTCCGATGATCTGTCCGAATCGATTACCGATGCTTTGAGACGTTCCGAATATCTGATCATCGTTGCCTCTCCGAAATATCTGGAATCGCCCTGGTGTATGAGAGAGGTTGAGACATTCCTGAAATTAAAGGACAGAAAACATATCCTGATTGCATTGGCTGACGGAGATCCGGATACTTCTTTTCCGAAACTTTTACTGTATGAAGATGTATTAAAAACCGATGAAGACGGAAATGTAACGCGCGAAACCATCGTACATGAACCTCTTGCGGCAGACTGCCGTGCCGAGAAAGCATCGGAGCGCAACAAAAAAGTCGATCTTTCCGTGCTTCGCCTGATTGCGTCTATTTTTGAACTGAGTTTTGATGATTTAAAGCAAAGACAGAGAGAAGCCGAGATCAAACGCAGAAGAAGGATTGGTTTCATTATTCTCGGCGTTTTGCTTGTCATCCTTCTGCAGAGCTTTTTCTTTATCTGGAGAATCACCAAGCAGAACCGTCTCATGAAGGAACAAAACGAGAAAGTGCTTGCGGCGACTTCCGGAACCCTGCTCTCGGAAGGCAAACGAATGGAAGCCATATATACCGCCAGAAGCATTCTGCCGGATACAGATGAAAAAGACTTCAACGATGAAGCTGCAGTGGCGCTGATTAATGCACTGGAAGTTTATTCGGAGTCTGATGAATATGTTCAGAAACATGAGTTTAAAATGGACTTTTCCGTCAGCTCGATCGTATATTCCAAAACCGGTAAATATTTCTCTGTTTATGACGGGGATGTTACCAATCATATTTATGAAACCGAAACGGGCAAAGAGGTCCTTTCGTTACCGTTTTACAGTTTCTCCACCTTGGCGTTCTGCGGAGACGAGGGAGTCGTTTATCAACAGAAAAAAGGTGAGTATCACTATCAGTCCATTCTTGAGAAGGTTGAGAAACCGGTATATTTCTATGAAGAAGGTTTACTGTATTCCATCCCGAACGGAAACAGTGTGGCAATCGTGAGTGATACAAAAATATGCGTGTACTCCGATGGCGCAATCCGATACACGGTAGATTGCTCTGAGATTCTTTCGGCTTACGGTTTGGAGAAACCGGATATGAGTGTATCGTTCAGTCCGGACGGAAAATATGCGGTGTTATTCTACAATTTTCCGCTCCAGAATTGTACGGCTATCGTGAAAGTCAGTCTTTCCACCGGTAAAGCGGAACAGATTGCATCCTTAAGTTCCACGATCGTCGGCGCTTCCATAAAGAACAATAAAATGGCTGTTATCAGCTATGCATATGACGAAGATGAATCCGTTTATAATGAATTAATCATTATGAGCGTTACTTCCGGAGACATCATTGCGTATAAAGAAGTGCAGGATTATTATGTGAATGTGATGATGAATGATGAGATTGTGATTACAGTCTCAAATAATCAGATTTACTATTATGATTATGACCTGAATCTTCAGACGACAAAACCGTTAAAAGAGGATTATACATTCTCCAAGATGACGGATGACGGAATCTTTTTCATAACCGATGTCGGCGGAAATTATTATATGATCGACAAAGATGAATTCCGTACTGATTCGATCGGCAGAAACCGTTTCAAACTCTATACATCGGTTGAATATGTGAGCGATCAGATTTTTGTCCACATGTTCGGTTCCAGTTATATTACCGTATATGCCAAGAAGGAATCCTCCTATCTGCATGCTTATAATAACAGTTACACTAATATCGACTTCTATGAAAACAGGGAACTTGGCGTTGTCGATAAAAAGGCTTTCCTTGCGAAAGCATCCAAGTATGACAGTGACCTGGAGAAACTGAGTGTCCGCAAAGCAATACAGTGTGACGGCGGTAATGCAATCATGATTCAGGCGACGGATGACCAGATTCGTATTTATGACAGCAAAACATATAAACTCTTAAAGACAAGTTACGCAATTGAAGGAATCGTATATAATTTTGTATATGATGCCAAGAATAAAGTATATGCCATTTCAACGGATAGTATCCATCTGTTTGATAAACGGTTAAAGCATATTGTCAGCCTTCCCGGTTTATCACTGGTAGGATATGATACAAAGACCAAAGACATGATCCTTTATGATGAAAGCAACAAATTATATACCATCGAAATCATTTCTTACGAGGAGATGATCCGGATGGCGGATGAACTGCTTAACGGATATGAGCCCGATGAGCGGACAAAGGAAAAATACGGTTTGTAAGAACGCAAAAGCTTAAGTACAGGAGGGGAAAACATGGACCAGTACAATGTTTACGATGTTGCGGAGAAGATCTTCGCCGCAATCCAGAAAGAGCGGGAAGGCATGACGCATATGAACGTCATGGTTATGGGTAAAACAGGCTCCGGAAAGAGTACGCTCATTAACAATATGTTTAATGAAAAACTCGCGGATACCGGAATCGGAAAGCCCGTAACGCAGGCAATCCGCCAGTATTCGAAAGAAGGATTTCCGCTTACGATCTACGATACGCCCGGTCTGGAACTCGGAGGTGACAATGCCATTTCCGAACTTTTAAAAGATGCGACCGACTGCATCAAAAAGGGTGTGAAAAGCGGTAAAATGGACGATGCCATCCATTGCATTCTGTACTGTGTCAATGCGGGTACCCATCGTTTTGAAGATGCGGAGAAAGAGTTCATTGCGCAGTTTTTATCCGAAAACAAAGCATTTAACATTCCGGTTATCGTTGTGATCACACAGGCAGTCAATAAAAAGGATGCAGCGGAATTAAAGCGAATCATCGAAGCGGAGAACATGGATATTATCCAGGTGGTTCCGGTGCTTTGCCAGGCGGTTGAAATTACGGATGAGATCTCAATTCCGGCTTACGGACTCGATACCCTTGCGGAGATTATCTACCGGGTCATACCGGAGGCACTGCAAAAGACCTTCGTTGCAGTGCAAAAGGCAGACATCAAATTAAAAACTTCAAAGGCCCAGGCCATCGTCGTCGCTAATGCGGCAGCTGCGGCAGGAGTCGGAGCAGTTCCCATTCCGTTTGCGGACTCCTTTGTACTGGTTCCGCAGCAGATCGGAATGCTTGGTTCCATTACGGCTGCATACGGACTGGCACTTGATAAAACAACCATCGTGTCGGTTGTCTCAGGTGTCCTCGGTATCGTTGGAACTACAATTGTCGGCAAAACGGCCGTATCCGGTATTCTGAAACTGATTCCCGGCGCGGGCAGCGTGGCAGGCGGTGTTGTATCCGGTGGCGTGGCTGCAGCATTGACCGCTGCTTTGGGAGAAGCTTATATCGGAGTTATGACCAAAATTGCCAAAGGTGAATTGAAAGTCGATGAACTCGGTACGGCGAAAGGACAGGAATGGATCAAAGATCTGTTCAGAGAACGTTTGAAATTAAAGAGAAATGACAAGGGTGTGCTTTTGGATAAAAAGGACGAACTTGTAGTGGATGATGATTTACCTGTTGCGGAAGAGATTAAAAATGATTAAAAACGACAGACTCTATCGAAAACATATAGACACAATGATGGTTGTCGGTCTGGGATATTGCTTTATGGGTGGATGGACGTTTTGCCGTTTGCTGCTTCTTTGCACGATGAATTTTGCATATATCCGTCAGGTTATATACGAAGTCGCCGATGAAGAATTCCTTCAACAACCATACGCTTTTCAATTTATGGCCGGATTAAGTATTATTATGATAATGTTAATGGCTGTTATTGATGCGGGAATCCGTTTCTTCATCGGTTTTTCCGCTCGTGCCAATGCGATGTGCAAGAAGCGCAATGCCTATATTTTCTGGCTCTTTGTGGTTATTTTCCTGGATTTTATAGCTATTTTTGTAAGCATGTCACAGTTAAACGGCACAATAACAAACGAATTGGTGGATTTCATCGGATCGTTTTTGATGAATATTATGGTGCTGGTAATTTCCGTTGACCTTTTGGTTTCCTGTTTATACGTAAGAAGATATCGAAAACTGGAAGCGAAAGGATTACTAACGAAGGATAATTAATCAGATGCAGGAAGATTTTCATTATTATGCAACATATTGTGCAGCCATATTGGCAGGCTATACGCATGAGGAGAGCCTGACGATCTGTTTTAGTGCGCAATTTGTAGATCTTTGCACCAAGACATTCCTGACCGTTGTGGATGGCCCGAAAGAAGCTGCGACGACGCAGTTAAACTTAGAATTGATGGATATGAAACTGGATAAGCGTGGTTTGCAGGAAATTACATCGGTTTGGTCATCTTTCCATTTCCTTCCGTATGATCTGAATGCAAAACGAAAGAAACGATCACGTGCTTATATGCAGAAATACCGCCTGATCTGCAATACCAACGGAGAACTCCTGAAAGAAACCGTGAATCGTGCATATTCCGAACCGTTAGAGGCTGTCGGTATTGCCATGCATATTCTTGCGGATACCTGGGCACACAGATATTTTGCCGGTACTCCTTCTTTGGTAATTAACAATACGAATTATTATTTCTATGAGATCCTGGATAAAGACGGTAAGGAAGAAAGAAGACCGATCACATTTAAGCATAAAGCCTCGATGTCGGACGATATCGAAAATGCAGTATATTTAAACTGCATTTATCAGTACAGCGAAAAATCCATAATGAATTTAGGTCACGGAAGAGCGGGACATCTTCCGGATTACAGTTTTATCAAATATGTTTATCTGCCTGCCTGGATGGACTATGAGGAAATGATAAAGGATAACCCTTCGGATTATTATCATGCATTTTCCCAGATGGTATATGCCCTTCGTACAATTCACAGACAGGAACATGAATTTGAATGTGACAGGTATGCGTTTGATGTGGTGGATGAGTATAAAAATGAGATTATGCGTATCCTGAAAACGCGCAGATTATCCGCTTCTGAGGATTGGAGAGCATTCGGTATGAAACTTTCGGGCAAAGAAGTTCCCGAATTTGATCTAACCGATGCAAAGCAGGAGTATAAGAATGCTTCTGATAAAGAAAATACGACACTTGGCAGATTTTTCCATGCGGCAATTGAACAAAAAAGGCTCGTAACCAGAAAAATTTATGCCAAACCCGTTAAGAAAAAGAAGGAGTAGCTATGTCTGTTGGAGCGAAAATCAGACGAATAATCGGCGGAATACTGATGATTTTGATCAGCTTTTTATTGATCTTAACCGTAACGGTTGACAGTTCTGCCGGAATCGGCCTTATTATGGCCTTTATTTCCGTTTGGCTCATCGTATACGGAATCAGACTTTTGCATTATTATTCCAAAATGGCAAGATATATGGTTGGCGGAAAGACGATTTTGATTCTGGGATTTGTTGTAATGGATTTGGGATTGTTCACGTTTTCTCTCCTGGATGTTCATTCAAGTATTATTATTCTGTATCTGCTTGGCGTATATGCTTTTTCCGGTGCCATCGATGTTATGCGCGCATTTGAACAAAGAAAAAATGAATCCCCCTGGAAATGGAAACTGGCTACCGGATTCATTGAAATTTCCGTTGCATTAACGGCTTTGGTCGGCGGCGTATTTTTCCGCTCGTCCACGATCGTGGTATTGATTTTTGCTTTGGGTATTGCCTATTCCGCAGTAGCCAGAATCGTGGATGCTTTTATAAAAAAGCCGATGATGGCTATTTTATAACAAAGAAAACGAAAGATTATGAGATTTGTAAGCCGCCGAGGGTAACACTTCGGCGGTTAATTTTTGAATCGCATACAATGAAATCGGCAAATTTGCCTTCTGCGATTTCGCCGATGTTATCGTTACCGAGTACTTTGGCGGGAATGCTTGTGGCGGAGAGAATTGCTTCTTCGATGGGAATTCCCATGGAAATAATGTTTAAAAGAGTATCATAGACACTTAAAGCCGCACCTGCGATCGTACCGTCGGAAAGTTTGGCTACACCGTTTTCAAGTGTGACAATCTCGCCTGCAAGATTATATTTACCGTCCTTTTCGCCCATACAGCGAAGCGCATCGGAGATTAGGCAGATCCTTCCTTTGCATTCACGGTAGGCTAAACGCACCATGGGTTCGTGTACATGGATTCCGTCGCCGATGATTTCGGTTGTGATTTCGGGTGAATCGAAGAGAGCGGCAATTACGCCGGGATCGCGATGGCGAAGAGGGCGCATGGCGTTGAAAAGATGCGTCACATGTTTGGCGCCTTCATGAAATGCCGTAAGAGCTTCTTCGTAAGTGGCATTCGTATGTGCTAAGGAAACCAAAGAATCCTTGGATGCCTTTTGGATAAATGGCAGGGCATTTTCAATTTCCGGAGCAATATCGATGATGCGAAGTCTTCCTTCACTGACGGTCTGTACTGCATGAAACAGTTCAAGATTGGGCTTTTGAAGACATACTGCAGCATGAGCGCCTTTTTTTTCTTCACTGAGAAATGGTCCTTCCATACGCATACCAAGAATACGTGCGGAATCGTCCCTGGCGGAGTTGATCGCTTCGTTTAAGGCTTCGGCAATGCGAATATACTGTTCTTCATCCAAAGTCATCGTGGTGGGAAGGAAGGATGTGATGCCAAGCCTGGCAAGATTTCGGCTCATGCGATGAATTCCTTCGGGATTTCCGTCGGAGAAATCATCACCGAAACAGCCGTGAATATGGATGTCCACAAGGCCCGGAATCACATATTGTCCGTTTAGATCAATTGCAGTTTCATCCGCCTGTCCATCCGTAAACACACTGACAAAGCGGCCGTTCGATACGCGAAAGCCGCCTTGCATGAATTTTCCCTGATGAAAAATGATTCCGTTGGTATAGGTAATATCGCTCATTGGTATTTCTTTAAAAGTAATAGATTACGGAGTAAGCGCCACTCCGCGGCGTACACCTTTGGCATTCTTTACTTCATACATCTTCTCGTCGGCAATTTTCAGAGCCTGCAGAATATCATATTCCTCATCGAGAATGCTGGTGTAGCATCCGGTAGAGGATGTGACGAAATAGGTAAGCCCGGATGTTTTATTGTATTCATTCAGATATTCTTCCATGGCAGATGCGATTCCGTCTGCGTCGCAGTCTCCGAATATAACGGCAAAGACTTCATCACCGCCGAAACGGGAGCAGATGGAATTTTCGGGACAGCAATTTACGAGTGCGTCCGAAAGTTTTGCGATCGCATTGTCACCGTCCGCATGTCCGTAATGATCGTTGATGTATTTCAGTCCGTCTAAGTCGGAGATGATAACGGTAATGGGTTTTCCCAGGTTCTCGGGTGCCGTACGCGCACAACGGAAGATATTCTGGAATGCCACACGGTTATAGAGATTCGTTAAGGCATCGCGTTTATAGACTTCCGACAATTTGTCATGTAAAGCGCGCTGGGAAGCCATGGTGATATATCCGCCGAGACCGAGACTTACGGAACTGGTCATCGGCGCAATCTGGGAATAATTGGTCAGTTCATAGTCGTTGAAATTATAGCCGATGAAACCGACAATGGTATTCATGTATTCCAAAGCATTGAAGATAATGGGATAGCCGTTTGCCGAGAATTCTTCCAATCGCTTCATTAAAAAGACGGAGTTAAAGGAAAAATCGCTGTCGTCCAAAGGCTTGTCACCGTTGTAGATATACTGTAAATGATCCGTCCATTTGCCGATATGGTTGACGACAAAGTAGTTATCGTTCATGTCAAGACAGCGTTTGTCGACAGCACAGATCATACTGCCCGATAATGTCTTTTGCAGGGCTTTCGTCATTTCCTCATTCGTATTGCAGTTGACCATATTCGTCGTCAGATCATAGAGATTTCTAAGATCATCCTGGTGACGGTAGAAACTGTTATTGATCAGATCCAGAAGGTTTTCGGACGGATTTGGATTACGTTCGCAACCGCAGGATTCGTTGGTCAGAAGCTTCGGTACGATTTCTTTGTTTTCCACGGTCTCATTGTTTAAAAGTCGCACAATGCAGTCTTCCGTCTGCTTGGCAAGATCTTCGATATCACAGATTACGGTGGAGATCATGGGGTTATTTAAGAAAGCTTCTTCGTTTCCGTCGAAACCGGAAACGATAACATCTTCGGGAACACGGTGACCGTATTCTTTGAGTACGCTGCAGACATTGACCGCCATGATATCGTTCGCACAGATAACGGCATCGGGAACAATACCCTGATCCAGAATTCTGCGCATGGCAACACGGGCAGGGTAGGACCAGAATTCTCCGTAGCTAACCATGGAATCGTCGAAGGGGATTCCGTTT
Source organism: Lachnospiraceae bacterium UBA3802 (assembly GCA_002369155.1). Taxonomy (GTDB): domain Bacteria; phylum Bacillota; class Clostridia; order Lachnospirales; family Lachnospiraceae; genus UBA3766. Next base: position 12,210 of record DFEM01000134.1, read on the forward strand.
TCGGAGAGTACTTTTTTGAATACTTCGATACGTTCGTCCGAAAAAGCATTGTTCGGAACACCTGCGATCATATGCGGTTTGGTGATTTTATGATCTTCAATGATATGTCGTACGATCTGTTCAAATCCCTTATTGAAGTTGAAACGGATCGAAGTGGTATCGGGATATTCTCCGTCAATGACTATGACAGGAATGTTGGAAGCTTTGGCTGATGTTATGATACGCTCGGAAATCGTATGGCTTTTGATCTTTTCATCCATGATGATGA
>DFEM01000080.1:0-5552 GCA_002369155.1 Lachnospiraceae bacterium UBA3802
CTCTACCAACTGAGCTAATCGCGCGAACAAGACAGATTATAGTATAAGTTTTTTTGTTTTGCAATACTTTTTTTAAAAAATTTTTGACCGGGATGCTTTAAAATAAGCCAAAGTATGATATTATTTCAAAGCAGACGATAAAAACGGACGGGAAATTGATATGATTTTTGATACACATGCCCATTATGATGATGAGGCTTTTAACGAAGACAGAGAAAAACTCATAGATGAGATTTCAAGAAGCGAAATCAGAAAAATAGTCAATGTCGGAGCCAACCTTGTTACAAGCCAAAACAGTGTGGATCTTTCCGAAAAATACGATTTCTTTTATGCTGCCGTGGGCGTTCATCCGGACGATGCGGCAGAAGTGACCGAAGAAGGAATCGAAAGACTTAGAGAACTGGCCAAAGGAAAGAAAGTGGTGGCTGTCGGCGAAATCGGACTTGATTATTATTGGAATAAGGATAATTCAGACCTTCAAAAGACGGCTTTCAAAAGACAGATTGAGCTTGCAAAGGAATTATCTCTTCCCATTATTGTTCATTCGAGAGATGCCGCCGCTGATACGATGGAAATTTTACACGAAACCGATGCAGGGAATCTCGGAGGTGTGATTCACTGCTTTTCCTATTCGCCTGAAATGGCACTCGAATCCGTGAAGATGGGCTTTTATATCGGAATAGGCGGAGTAGTGACTTTTAAAAATGCGAAAAAGATAAAAGAGAGCGTGGAAGCGATTCCTCTTGAAAAAATAGTGCTTGAAACAGACTGCCCCTATCTTGCTCCCGATCCTTTCAGGGGAAAGAGAAATTCATCGCTTTATCTTGAATATGTGGTTAAAGAAATCGCAAGATTAAAGGGCATTGATGAAAATACCGTAATGGAACAGACATTTAAGAACGCTTTGAATATGTATAATATTGAAGCTTAGTTAAAGGAAGAACAAATGAGCAAAGAAGCATATCTCGGAAATCCTGCCAGAACGGCGGAAGTATTGAATAAATTCGGCATTTCGGCGCAAAAGCGTTACGGTCAGAATTTCCTGATTGATTCAAACATTCTTGAAAAAATAGTAAAATCCGCCGGGATAACAAAGGATGACACCGTGCTTGAAATCGGTCCCGGCATAGGTACGTTGACCCAGCATATCGCCAATTCGGCAGGGAAGGTTATCTGCGTTGAAATCGACACAAAGATGATTCCGGTGCTTGAGTATACGCTCTCGGAGTTTGACAATGTCACTGTTATAAACCAAGACATTCTTAAGGCGGATATAAAGGGAATACTGGCAGAGCACGGAGCCGGAAGCGCCAAGGTTGTGGCAAATCTTCCTTATTACATAACAACACCCATAATAATGGAACTTCTTGAAAAGGATCTTCCCATAGAAAGCATTACCGTCATGATTCAAAAAGAGGTGGCTGAGCGTATGCAGGTTGGACCGGGAAGCAAGGACTACGGCGCACTTTCTCTGGCGGTGGCTTTTTACAGCAATGCCGAAGTAAAGATGACGGTTTCACCCAATTGTTTTATTCCCCGTCCAAACGTGGACAGTGCGGTAATCAGGCTCGACAAGCTTAAAGAACCGAGGGTTTCGGTAAAGAACAAATCCGAGATGTTTCGTATTATAAAGGGTGCTTTCGAACAAAGAAGAAAGACTTTAACCAACGCTTTGTCCCATTCTTCGGCGTATAAAACCGACAAAAAGAAAATAGAAGACGCTCTCATACAAATGGGCAAAAATGTAAATATCCGCGGAGAGGAACTTACACTTGAAGAATTTGCCGTACTTTCGGATATTTTAAGCCAATAATTTTTGACATTACGTGAGGCTTATGATAAACTATATAGGGTGTTTTTTGAATTGGCAAAACACAATATGTACTGATTTTTTAAGCTTACGAGGTGGTAGTTTTGGATAAATCGGATAGCAGACTTCATTGTGAACAGATAGAGAAATTCATGAGAGCCGGCAGATACACGGATGCCGTATATCTCGCAGATAAAGTGGACTGGCGAAAGGAAGACGACATAAAGCGCCTTATTCAGGCCGCCGAAGCCTACAGAAGAAGCCGCCGTTACGATGATGCGGTAAATATTCTTAAGATGGCTCACAACAAAAAGCCCAACAACAAGAAGGTAGTTTATCTTCTTTGCGAGACTTACTTTGAAAGCAAAGATGTGGTTACCGCTCAGGTATATCTTGACAGATATCAGAGCATGACCGACAAAAGTGACTGGCATTACGATGCGTTAAAATACAAAAGAGCATTGGCTTATGATCTTCCGGTAACGGAAAAGATAGATATCCTTGTGGATTTGAAGAGAAAAGAGCCCGCAGCAGAGCAGTTCAGATTCGAACTTGCAAAGCTTTACAATCAGGCCAGACAATATGCAGAATGCGGCGCAGAGTGCGATGAACTCGTGCTTCTTTTCGGCGACGACGGAAAATACGCCAGAAAAGCACTTGAATTAAAGAAGAGCTGCATTCCTCTTACTGCAGAGCAGGAATCACTCCTTCGCAGATTAAGTCTCGGTGTCAGAGACGATGACGAAAATACCGGCAACGGCAATGTAAAGATAATGAATACAATGGACATGAGTACCCTCAATCTCGAGAGTTCTCTTGCCAAGGATATTCAGACATTAAAATCCGAAGAAGACGCTCCCGTTAAAAGAAAGAGGAAGGAATTCCATACCAAATCCCTGGAACAGACAATTCCGCCTTCGACTCAGGAAATCTTTTTCTCGGACAAGACGGAAGACATCAGCTTTACCCAGTATGATATCTCCACCAGCAAGGCTGCCGACATCAGAGAGGTTCAGTCTCCCAAAAAGAAGAGAAATCCCGAGCTTGAGGAAATGGGAGAGCATTTATACAGCAAATCGGACGGACAGATTTCGTTCTCCGATACCGCAATAGACGAATCCGAAGACAAACAGGCTCCCGGACAGATTACAATGGACGATCTTCTTTCGGACTGGTCGAAGATAAAAGAGAGAAATACTCAGAACTTAAGAAAGAGCATCCATGCGGATGTTGTTGAACAGACAGGCAAGATTTTCGAGAAAAAGAAAGAAGATACTTACGAAGAGCCTGAGGAAGAACCCGGCAGCATCTGGAAAGAGGTTGCTGAATTAGACGACGAATTCGACGAGGAAGAGCCGGAGACTGTAGAAGAAGTTTCGGAAGAAAATATTCAAAGTACAATTTCCGACACTCAGGATATCGAAGAAGCCGAAGCCGTAATCGAAGACGAAGAAACAGAAGAAACAGCAGAAGAAACCGAAGAAGAGAATATCGTAGATACACAAGAAGCAGAAGATATTGAAGATACAGAAGATGCTTTGAGCGAAGAAGCATCAGATGAAACGGCAACGGAAGAAGAAAACGCAGAGAATTCCGATTTTGCGGGCGAGACAAAAGTCATTCCCGACATTAACGAAATTCTCGAAGAATCCGACTCCGATGCTAATGAAAATGCAGAAAATTCCGATATAAACAACGGACAGGAAGAAAATAAAGAGAACGAAGAATCCGAAGAAGGCAACGCTTCTTACGACGAGGAAGAAGATGAAAAGGAAGAAGAGGGCGTAAAGGATTTAAGCCCCGAAGAAAGAAAACTCTTCTCGCAGTTTTTACATCCCCGTTCAATGAGAACTCAGATTGCCAATGCTTTGGAAAATATTTCCCTTGCGGCTTATGTCGGTAATGTGATTATCACTACGGATAATACTGACAGCGGTTTTGCTTTGGCAAAATCGATTGTTAAGTTTGTTAAATTTGCGGATGTGAATTTCTCGGGCGCAATGTCCAGGATCTCTGCGAATGATTTCAACAACAAGAATGTTATAGAAGTGCTCGACAGATTAAACAACGGCGCACTCGTTATTACCGAAGCCAATAAACTTTCCAACAATGCGCTTATTAAGCTTACTCAGGGCATCAACCAGGAAGAGAGAGGCATTCTCCTTTTCCTTATTGATTCAAGAGCGGAGATAAAGAAATTGGTAAACCGTCAGCGTACACTTACCGATTACTTCAACATAAAGATTGATATAATCGCCATGAGCGAAGCAGCTTTGGTAGATTACGGAATGAAGTATGCAAACAATCTCGGCTATTCAATCGATGAAGGATTTGCAAACATGGCATTCCACAAGCGCGTACGTGAAGCTCAGGCCGGAAATCATACGGTAACAATCGCGGAAGTCAAGGAAATTGTTGATGAAGCCATCGACAACAACAAGGGAAGAAGAGTATCCAATCTCTTTAGAAAAATGTCCAAGAATCTCAGCGATGAAAACGGTATGATTATGCTTCGCGAAAAAGATTTTGAATAAAAATTTTGGGGGTTTTGCAATGGCCAATGAAGAAAGTGTTTTTATATCCGAAGCGGATTGTTATCTTTTCGGACAGGGAACGCATTACGACATTTATAAAAAACTCGGAGCGCATATAACCACAAAGGGTGGGAAACAGGGTGTTTTCTTTTCGGTATGGGCTCCCAACGCAAAAAGCGTTTATGTAATAGGATCGTTCAACGGATGGCAGGAAGACCAGTATCCGATGGAACGAATAGGTGATATCGGAATTTATACAGCCTTTGTTAAGAATGTAAAAAAAGGAGATATGTATAAATTCCTTATTTATACGGAAAACGGAACCAAGCTTTACAAGGCCGATCCGTATGCAAATCAGGCAGAATTAAGACCGGGAACCGCTTCTGTGGTTACCGATATTTCCGATTTCAAGTGGAGCGACACGGTTTGGATGAATGCCCGTGCCTCAAAGAATCTGTTCAAAGAGCCCATGGCCATTTACGAATGCCATATCGGTTCGTGGATGAAACATCCCATTCCCGATAACGACGGCTTTTATTCTTACAGGGATTTTGCCGACAGAATCGTAAAATACTTAAAAGAACTCAAATATACCCATATTGAGCTCATGGGAATAGCCGAGCATCCTTTTGATGGATCGTGGGGATATCAGGTGACGGGATATTATGCTCCTACATCAAGATACGGAACTCCCGAAGATTTCCAGTATCTTATCAACGTACTCCACAAAAACGGAATCGGAGTCATTCTTGACTGGGTTCCCGCGCATTTCCCCAGAGACGCTCATGGTCTTGCCGAATTTGACGGAACATGCCTTTATGAACATCCCGATCCCAGACTCGGCGAACATCCCGACTGGGGTACAAAGATTTTCAATTACGGCAAAAATGAGGTCAGAAACTTTCTCATTGCAAATGCTCTTTTCTGGGTAAAAGAGTATCATATAGACGGTTTGAGAGTTGATGCGGTTGCTTCCATGCTTTACCTTGATTACGGCAAACAGGCGGGAGGCTGGGTACCCAATAAGTACGGCGGAAATGAGAACCTTGAAGCAATCGAATTCTTTAAACATTTGAATTCGGTTATAAGAGGAGGATTCCCCGGAGTATGTACTATAGCCGAAGAATCCACGGCCTGGCCCAAGGTTACGGCTGCTCCCGAAGACGACGGACTCGGATTTACGTTTAAATGGAATATGGGCTGGATGC
>DFEM01000080.1:5606-8877 GCA_002369155.1 Lachnospiraceae bacterium UBA3802
ATGGGCTGGATGCATGATTTCTGTGAGTATATGAAACTCGACCCGTATTTCAGAAAGAACAATCACAATAAACTTACTTTCGCAATGAGTTACAACTCAAGCGAGAATTACATTCTTCCTTTATCGCACGATGAGGTTGTGCATCTTAAGTGTTCCATGGTCAACAAGATGCCCGGATACCAGATAGACAAGTACGCCAACCTTCGTGTGGGCTACACATACATGTTTACCCATGAAGGCAAAAAACTTTTGTTCATGGGACAGGAATTCGGCCAGGAAAGAGAATGGAGCGAAGAAAGAGAACTCGACTGGTTCCTTTTGGAAAACCATTTAAACAGAGGAATGCTTGATTACGTGGCAGAACTCTTAAAGATTTACCGCAAATATCCTTCCCTTTACGAATTCGATGCAAGCTGGGACGGATTTGAGTGGGTTAACGCCGATGATGCGGACAGAAGTATTTACAGCTACATCAGAAAAGGTTCATCGGGAAAGAACAACATATTGGTGGTTCTTAATATGACTCCGATGAGAAGAAACAATTATTGGGTCGGTGTTCCGAACAAAGGCAAATACAAATTGCTTCTTAACAGCGACGAAAAGAGATTCGGAGGAAACGGAGGAGACATTCCTTCCGTTATAAATGCTACCGAAGGAGAATGCGACAACAGAAAATATCATCTCGAATTCGATCTTCCTTCGTACGGTGCGGCTATCTTTGTATTTTGATGAAGAACACTTTTTCCGTTCTCAAAAGAGCGGGAAAAGTGTTTTATTCTACAGAAAGGGAACGACATGATTTTTTATTTTTCAAGCACGGGTAACAGTAAACACGTAGCGGATATGATTGCAAAACGAACAGGCGAAGAAACTGTTTCGATGGCCGACTGCGTCAAGAAAATGCAATATGATTTCAAACTGAAAAAGGGCGAAAGAATCGGATTCGTTTATCCTATTTACTGCTGGAGCCTGCCTTCGGTTGTTGAAGAATTCGTCAAGAATGTTTCCATTGAAAAATACGGAAAACATTATACATATTCTGTGGCTACATGCGGCGTGGCTACCGGCGGTGCGGATATGGAACTTGCAAAAATCCTTTCAAAGAAGGGAATAGGTCTTCATGCCACATTCTCGGTTACGATGGTGGATAATTACACACTGGTATTTAATGTAAAAAATGCCGCCAAGAATGAGGCAAAGAATCTTCGCGCCGAAGAAAGCATCAAAAACATAGTATTTCTTATTAATAATAAAACAGGCGGATATCACAACCATCATCGCGGATTATGGCCTGCAAGCAAGGCTACGAAAGTTATGTATAATGTATCCAGAAAAACGTCGCCTTTCAAAGTGTCCGAGGATTGCATAGGATGCGGCCTTTGCGCAAAACAATGCCCTACTCGTGCGATTTCGCTTGATTACGGAAAGCCTGTATGGAAAAACAAAAAATGTGCATTGTGTTTGGGATGCCTTCACAACTGCCCCGTCAATGCCATAAATTACGGACCCACCACCAAAAATCACGGACAGTATAAATATACGGAAGTAAAAGAAGACTAAAATACGCAGGAGAAAAGCAATGCGTGAAATAAACGTAAAAGAAGTAACCGATGCGGTTGCTTCCATGTGCATCGAAGTCAATCATGTTCTTTCGGAAGATATGAGATGCGCTTTGGATAATGCATATATAAAGGAAGAATCCGAACTCGGTAAACAAATCCTTGATCAGCTCAAGGAAAACCTTGTTATTGCAAAAGAAGAAATGATCCCCATTTGCCAGGACACGGGAATGGCTGTTATTTTCATGGAGATTGGACAGGATGTTCATTTTGTCGGCGGTAATCTCGAAGATGCGATAAACGAAGGCGTAAGGAAGGGATATGTCGAGGGATATTTAAGAAAATCCGTGGTTGACGATCCCATAATCAGAAACAACACGAAGGACAATACTCCCGCAGTTATTCACTACAGCGTGGTCTCGGGAGACAAAGTTAAGATTACAATTTCTCCCAAGGGCTTTGGAAGCGAGAACATGAGCAGGGTATTCATGCTTAAACCGGCTGACGGTATAGAAGGCGTAAAGAATGCCATACTTACGGCTGTAAAAGATGCGGGACCAAATGCCTGCCCTCCCATGGTAATAGGCGTCGGAATCGGCGGCACATTTGAAAAGTGCGCACTTATGGCAAAACATGCTCTCACAAGAAAAGCCGGAACACATTCGGATATTCCTTATGTAAAAGAGCTTGAGGAAGAAATGCTTGATAAAATAAATGCACTCGGAATAGGACCTGCGGGACTTGGCGGCAGTATCAGTGCAATGGCCGTAAATATCGAAACCTATCCTACGCATATTGCAGGACTTCCCGTCGGAATAAATATTTGCTGCCATGTAAACAGACATATTGAGCGCAGTATCTGATTTTGGAGAAAAAGATGACTAAGAACATAACCGTCCCCATGGACGAACAGACAAAACTTGACCTTACCGCAGGAGATTACGTATATCTCACCGGTACGCTGTATACCGCCAGAGACGCGGCTCACAAAAGAATGCAGGAGTGTCTTGACAAGGGTGAGAAATTACCCATAGATATAACCAACCAGATTATTTATTATATGGGACCTTCTCCCGCAAGAGAAGGAAGACCCATAGGTTCTGCCGGACCTACCACTGCGGGCCGTATGGATAAATACACTCCGCGCCTTCTTGATCTGGGACTCGGCGCGATGATCGGAAAAGGCAAAAGAAGCGAAGAAGTCAAGGAAGCGATTGTCAGAAACAAGAGCGTTTATTTTGCTGCGGTCGGCGGAGCGGGAGCGCTTTTATCCAAATCCATAATAAAAAGCGAAGTGGTGGCTTACGATGATTTGGGAACCGAAGCCATCAGAAAACTCGAGGTTAAGGATTTTCCCGTTATAGTTGTTGCCGATTCGAAAGGCAATTACCTATATAAATAAGAAACCGGGAAGAATTTGTGATTTATGACTCAGGAAGAAAAATACTACCTATATAAAGAAAAGAATTTTGCCGAGAGGTTCTTCGGGCATCTGTCAACCGTCCTTACACATAAAAAATATGTAATGAGGGCGTGTTTTAAAATGGGCCTTTACAGACAGGGCCTTTTTCATGACTTAAGCAAATTCTCATTAACCGAATTTGTACCCAGCGTAAAATACTATTCAGGAAGACTCTCGCCCAACGCCGTTGACAGAAAGATTAACGGCGCGTCTTTGGCGTGGCTTCATCATAAAGGAAGAAACAAACATC
>DFEM01000080.1:8942-9418 GCA_002369155.1 Lachnospiraceae bacterium UBA3802
ACATCATTTTGAATATTGGATTGATTATTCCGCTTCGAGCGATGAATATGCTTTCGGATGCAAAATGCCGCTTCGTTTTGTGGCGGAAATGGTAGCGGACAGATACGCGGCATGTGTTGCATATAATAAGGATGAATATACAAAGGGAGATGCGTGGGCGTATTATCAGAGAGCCAGAGACGTGATCATTATGCATAAGGATACGAAAGCTGTTCTTGAGAAGGCTTTAACCATAATGGCGAATGAAGGCGAGGATGCTGCATTTAAATATATGAAAGAGATATTAAAGACTACCAAAGGGACCGATTACAGCATCGAAAGTCTCGGCCTAAAAGAAAGTTGACAAAAGACAGGCGTACATTTATAATAATCAATGCGTCATAAAACAGTTACAGCGAAAATGAGACGGTTTTCCTGGCAAACTGCATATTGGTAAGCGTTTTACTTAAGACTTTGGAGAAATACTCAAGAGGCTG
>DFEM01000073.1 GCA_002369155.1 Lachnospiraceae bacterium UBA3802
TGTTAAAATATGGGCGGTGCTTTTACTTTGAATATTATGAAAAGAGGAAAATGAAATGAGTCACGATAAGTATGAAAGTCCTTTATCACAAAGATATGCCAGCAAGGAAATGCAGTATATCTTCTCACCTGATATGAAGTTTTCTACATGGAGACGTCTTTGGATAGCTCTTGCTGAAACAGAGAAAGAGCTTGATCTTAAGGGTGAAGACGGTATGCCTCGTATTACTGATGAAATGATCGAGGAGATGAAATCTCATATCAATGATATCAATTACGAAGTAGCTAAAGAACGCGAAAAATTAGTACGTCATGATGTTATGTCTCATGTATATGCTTATGGACAGCAGTGCCCAAAGGCTGCAGGTATCGTTCACCTTGGAGCTACAAGCTGCTATGTAGGCGATAACACCGATATTATCGTCATGAATGAAGCATTAAAACTTGTCAGAAAGAAACTTCTTAATGTAATCAATAATCTTTCATTATTTGCTGATGAATATAAGGATCTTCCCACACTTGCCTTTACTCATTTCCAGCCTGCTCAACCTACCACGCTCGGCAAGAGAGCCACACTTTGGATTAACGAATTCATGATGGATTTGGAAGACCTTGATTATGTTCAAAGTACTTTGAAACTTTTGGGTTCAAAGGGAACAACGGGTACACAGGCAAGTTTCCTTGAACTTTTCAATAACGATCAGGAAACAATCGATAAAATCGATCCAATGATTGCAAAGAAGATGGGATTTGAAAACTGTTACCCTGTATCCGGTCAGACGTATTCAAGAAAAGTTGATTCGAGAGTATTGAATATTCTCGGAGGAATTGCTCAGTCTGCAACCAAGATGAGTAATGATATAAGACTTCTTCAGCATCTTAAGGAAGTTGAAGAGCCTTTTGAAAAGAATCAGATAGGATCATCCGCAATGGCTTACAAGAGAAACCCCATGAGAAGCGAGCGAATTGCATCTCTTTCCAGATATGTCATTGCAGATACATTAAACCCTGCGATTACCGCAGCAACTCAGTGGTTTGAGAGAACACTTGACGATTCAGCAAACAAGAGACTTTCCGTTCCCGAAGGATTCCTTGCTATTGACGGTATTCTTGATCTTTGCATCAATGTTACCAACGGACTTAAAGTATATCCGAAGGTTATCGAGAAACGTCTTATGTCCGAACTTCCTTTCATGGCTACCGAAAATATCATGATGGATGCCGTAAAAGCTGGCGGAGACAGACAGGAACTTCATGAGAAGATTCGTGTTCTTTCAATGGAAGCGGGAAGAAGAGTCAAGGAAGAGGGCAAGGACAACGAACTTGCATCTTTGATTGCGGCTGACCCTGCGTTTGGAATCAACGAAGATGAGATTAAGGAAATATTAAAGCCTGAACTTTACACAGGAAGAGCATCAATTCAGGTTAAGAACTATCTTGCAAATTATGTTAACCCTATCCTCGAAAAGAATAAGGATTTGCTTGGTTTGTCATCTGAGATTAATGTATAGTTATGTAAACTAAACTTAATATATTAAAAGATTAAATCTTTTATCGGAGGAAATTACAATGAAATATTTTGGAACAGACGGATTCAGAGGAAGAGTAAATGAAACGCTTACGGTTGATCATGCCATCAAAATCGGTAAGTTTTTGGGATATTATTTTTCAAACACACTCGGACATGTCCGCTGTGTAATCGGAAAGGATACCAGAAAATCCGGATATATGTATGAATACGGTCTTGTTGCGGGACTTACATCTACAGGAGTTGACGTTTCGCTTCTTCATGTAACCACGACACCTTCCATTTCCTACATTACAAGAACCGAGAATTTTGATTTCGGTATTATGATTACAGCCAGCCACAATCCTTATTACGATAACGGTATTAAAGTTATCGACAGAGAAGGCTTTAAAATGAGCGACAAGATTCTTGAACTTGTTGAGGAATATATAGACGGCAAGGTTGATATCGAACTTGCCAAGAACGAAAAGATCGGTCGTGCTTCCGATTACATTCAGGGAAGAAACAAATACATGTCATATCTTGCACAGATTCCCACACAGTCTTTCAGAGGATACAAGGTAGGTCTTGACTGTGCAAACGGCGCATCTTTCATGATTGCAAAGAATGTATTTGACATGCTTGGCGCACAGACATTTGTTATCAACAATGAACCTGACGGACTTAATATCAACAAAGACTGCGGTTCGACTCATATCGAAGGTCTTCAGGCACTTGTAAAAGAAAAAGGACTCGATATCGGATTTGCATTCGACGGTGACTCCGACAGATGTCTTGCAGTTGACGAAAACGGCAATGTCGTTGACGGAGATATGATCATATATATTTACGGCTGTTATTTAAAAGAAAGAAATCAGCTTGTCAAAGATACGGTTGTAACAACTGTAATGTCAAATATCGGCCTTACCAAGGCTTTAAATGCAAAAGGCATTAAGAATGTTCAGACTCCCGTAGGTGATAAATATGTTTCGGCAGAAATTCAAAAGGAAGGTTATTCCGTAGGCGGAGAGCAGTCGGGACATGTTATCTTTAATAAATATGCGACAACCGGTGACGGAATCCTTACAGCCATAAAGGTACTTGAAATATGCATTGAAAAGAAATGCACATTGTCTTCTCTTGTATCCGATGTTACCATTTTCCCTCAGCTTCTTATCAATGTAAGAGTTGAGAAGATGGATGAAGTTCTTGAAAGAAGCGAACTTAAGGAAGTTACAGACGGAATTCTTGAGAAACTCGGTGATACAGGAAGAATCGTACTTCGTAAATCCGGAACGGAACCTTTGGTTCGTATAATGGTTGAAGCATCGACTGACGAAGAATGCGAGAAATACTGCAACGAGATTAAAGACAAGATTCTTGAATTATCAGACAGCATGAAATAATGATTAAACCAAGACGCCCCGAATTATTAATCGGGGCGTTTAAAATTTTAAAGCAAAAACATATTTCTTTTGCCGGAATAATAAAAAGTAATAAATAAACGATTTACACTTGAATAATTATATACAAGTGTGGTTTAATTGATATGCGGTTTTAAACCCGATTAATTCATAAGATTAAGGAGGAAACGGATATGGACTATCGAAGTAGCAATACCGACGCAGGCGCGGACCGAACGTGCGGAAACTTATTCGTTTCCTTTTGTATTTGTTAATACATTTATCGTTTGATTCGTTATTTGCATCGGTTTTACTATTCAGAAAAAAACGTAATTTTTTACGTATAATCGGAGGTAAACGATGGCAGAAACAAAAGACGTATCTATCATTGTAAGTACACTGCTTACACTTCTTGAAGAAAAGAAATACCCTACACTTAAAGAAATACTTATTACGATGAATCCGGCGGATATTGCGGCGGCTTTTGAAGAGATGGATGAAAGCAGACTTCCTGTTTTGTTCAGACTTATTCCCAAAGAACTTGCCGCAGATACTTTCGTTGAGATGGAATCCGATTTGCAGGAGCTTTTGATAAGAGGCTTTTCCGATAACGAACTTAAGGAAGTGCTCGATGAACTCTATGTCGATGATGCCGTAGATATCGTAGAGGAAATGCCTGCAAATGTTGTTAAGAGAATTCTGGCACAGGCGGATCCCGAGCTTCGTAAAGATATCAATGAAATTTTAAGATATCCCGAAAACTCTGCCGGAAGCATCATGACTATAGAATATGTTACATTAAGACCGGATATGACCGTAAAAGAGGCCATACTTCGTATCAGAAGAACCGGATTTGACAAGGAAACGATTTACACCTGTTATGTAACATCATACAGAAAACTGATCGGTATTTTGACCGTTAAGGATTTGCTTCTTGCACAGGATGAAGAAACACTCATTAAAGACATAATGGATCAGAATGTTATTTTTGCAAATACACATGATGATCGAGAGGAAGTTGTACAAAAACTTTCGAAATATAATTTTATCGCTCTGCCTGTAGTAGATTCAGACTTAAGACTTGTCGGAATCGTAACATTCGACGACGCCATGGATGTCATGGAAGACGAGGCTACCGAGGATATGGAAATCATGGCCGGTATTACTCCTTCAGACAAGACATATTTAAAGTCGAATGTATTTGAGATTTTCCGTCACAGAATTCCGTGGCTTTTGCTTTTGATGGTATCGGCTACATTTACGGGTCTTATTATCACAAAGTTTGAAAATGCTCTTGCAGCGCAGGTTGTGCTTACCGCTTTTATCCCGATGCTGATGGATACCGGCGGAAATTCGGGCTCTCAGTCTTCGGTTACCGTAATTCGTGCTTTATCGCTCGGCGAACTTGAATTCAGAGATATTCTGATTGTAATCTGGAAAGAAATCCGTACGGCCGTTCTTTGCGGTTTTGCTTTAAGTACCGCGTGTTTTGGAAAGATAATGCTTGTTGACAGATTTCTGATGAGAAACGATGATGTTACTTTGACCGTAGCACTTACCGTATGCCTTACAATGGTTCTTACTGTTATGGTTGCAAAAGTAATAGGCTGTACACTCCCCATGATTGCAAAGAAATTGGGATTCGATCCTGCGGTTATGGCTTCGCCTTTTATCACTACAATGGTAGATGCAATTTCTCTTTTGGTATATTTCGGAATGGCAAATATTCTTTTATTCGGAGTGTGATTATAAAGAGGTATAAAGAATGAGAATTGGAATGGGATATGATGTTCACCGTCTTGAAGAAAACAGAGATTTGATTATCGGCGGTGTGAAAATCGATTATGAAAAAGGCCTTTTGGGTCATTCGGATGCGGATGTGTTAACGCATGCAATTATGGATTCGATACTCGGCGCCGCGGGACTTGGAGATATCGGTCTTCATTTTCCGGACACTTCAGGTGAATTCAAAGACATATCAAGCATTATTCTTTTGGAAAGAGTCAGGGATTTAATAAAGAATGAAGGTTATGAAATAGGCAATATCGATGCGACAATTATCGCACAGGCGCCTAAAATGAGACCTTTTATAGATGAGATGAGGCAGAATATTGCCAATGCACTTCAAATTGATTTTAAGGATATCAATATTAAAGCGACCACAGAAGAACATTTGGGCTTTACCGGTCGAGGCGAGGGCATATCTTCAGAAGCAATTTGTCTTTTAAAATAAACAATAAGAGGAAAAAATGGAAACCGAATTAAGAGTTGAAGGACGTAATCTTGTTTTTGCGGCCAAAGAGAAAGATCAAATAATATCCACTTTATCCGTATCTCCGGACATAGGAGGAGACGGAACCACAATTTATCAGATAAAAAATGCATTCACAAAAGGGCTTTATCGAAGAAGAGGATATATGGATGCAATTTTAAAAGATGTATTTGCCTGTTTGCAGTCCGAACAGGAAGCATTCGTATTCCTTGGCACAAGAGAACCGGCTGTTTTTGCCAAATACGGCTTTGTGGATATAGTAAAACCCACGGATCCTTTCCCGAATACGCTCGGAAGAATTGTTGACGTGAAGAGTTTTCTTAAATATTTTGAGAGCGAGAAGGAATTTGTATTATCGCTTCAGATAACAGATGAAATGCTTCCGGAGAACGACGGCATATTTATGGTTCATTGCGGACCGACCGGCGGAAGATTAAATTCAATGAAAATATCCATGACTGAAGTACCTGAGAGCGGAGGGTGCGAAAAAATAGCAGCTGAGGCAAAGGTTGATGTTTCGGATCTCATTCAATTCGGTTTTGGATTAAAGAGTGCTAAGGAAGCCTTTAAAATAGCAGTTTCCTTTAAAGAGGAAGAGCTTTTTAAAGCATTGGATAATCTAAAATTTAAACAAACAGTATAAAATTTAAAAACACCTATTGACATAGTAGGTTAATAGTGTTATATTTCCAATAGATTATTTAATAGGTGACGATATGAAAAACAACTTCATGTGTAAATTAAATAACTGTTGGTGTTGTCGAATGTATGATTACCGGGCTGTCGGGGCATTGGAATATGAAAAATGCCTCTATGAGATGCGATGTTGTAAGTCAGCATAAAAAGACATCAGTCCGGGTACTTTGAAATCAAAGACTCGGCTTTTTTTATATAAAAAAACGAAAACTTTATAAAGCGAATTGTGAATTAGTTTGAAAAGCATTTAATAACAAAAAAGAAACAAATAAAAAAGATTAAGAAAGAAGGTAAAAAAATGGCTAATATTTACAAAGGAACTCTCGGTTTGGTAGGAAACACTCCTCTTGTTGAGGTAGTTAATATTGAAAAGGAATTAAAACTTGAAGCAACAATTCTCGTTAAACTTGAGTATTTCAACCCCGCAGGAAGCGTTAAGGACAGAATTGCAAAGGCAATGATTGAAGATGCCGAGCAAAAGGGCGTATTAAAAGAAGGATCGGTAATTATTGAACCCACATCAGGCAATACCGGTATCGGACTTGCATCAATCGCAGCTTCAAAGGGATACAGAATTATTCTTACAATGCCTGAGACTATGAGTGTTGAAAGAAGAAGCATTCTAAAAGCGTATGGCGCAGAAATAGTACTTACAGAGGGCGCAAAGGGCATGAAGGGAGCAATCGAGAAAGCAGAAGAACTTTCCAAAGAAATTCCAGGTTCATTTATTCCCGGACAATTTGTTAACCCTGCAAATCCTGCAATTCACAAAGCTACAACAGGTCCCGAGATCTGGAGAGATACAGACGGAAAGGTTGATGTATTCATTGCAGGTGTAGGTACAGGCGGAACGGTTACTGGAACAGGCGAATACCTTAAAGAACAGAATCCCAATGTTAAAGTTGTAGCTCTTGAACCCCTTGATTCTCCCGTATTATCAGAGGGCAGAAGCGGTGCTCATAAGATTCAGGGTATCGGTGCCGGATTTGTTCCCGATGTTTTAAATACAAAAATTTATGATGAAGTATATAAAGCCGCAAACGAAGATGCTTTTGAAGCCGCAAGACTTCTTGCAAGAAAAGAAGGTATTTCTGTGGGTATTTCGTCAGGTGCAGCTCTTCATGCCGCAATTGATTATGCAAAAAGAGCTGAGAACAAGGGCAAAACAATCGTAGCTCTTCTTCCTGACAGCGGAGACAGATATTATTCAACAGCTTTGTTTAACAAAGATTGATATAAAAGGGTGTAGTTCATAAATAAAAAGGAGCCGGAAGATTATTCTTTCTGCTCCTTTTGCTGTTTAATAAAGCAAATTAATGATGAATATAATCGAATAAATGGTTTGTGATTATACTAGACAAAACATTATGATTTTTTATCGGATATAATTCTGTTTGCCTCTTCGAGGAAGGCGTCAATGTCTTTATATCTTATCTTGCCTGCAGAGAAGTAAAGTCCGCTTCTTAGTGGAGAGAAGAGGAATGATGAATATTCCATTTCTTCATTCATTGATTCTTTCTCAACGTCGCTCTTTTCTCTGTCATCTTTGGTAAAGTTGATATATTTTCCAAGACATTCTTCGATTCGCTTATCCTCAAGCAAATGCTGCATAATGGTATCGTAATCATATGAATCGGGAAGAATGGGAGTTGATGTTATGTTAACCTTTCGGCTTAAAACAATATCTCTTGAACTCTTGCCTATTTCAATCTCATACGTACCTGAAGGAACGGCCCAGTCCATAATTCTTTCGTCAAAATAAGCAAATGAACGTTTATTCAATTTGAATGTAACTGTTTTGGTTTCGCCGGGAAGAAGATTAACTTTGTCAAAGCCTTTGAATTCTCTTATCGGTCTTATGATATCGCTTTCGCAATTCTTAACATAAAGCTCGACTGCTTCTTTGGCTTCCCTTTTTCCGATATTTGTTATATCCACGGTAACGGTTAATTCTTCATTCTCGTTTATTTCTTCTTTCGATAATTTAAGATTGTCATATTTGAATTCCGAATAGCTTAATCCGAAGCCGAAGGGGAAGAGTACATTCATTTTCTTTTTGTCGTAATATCTGTATCCGACAAAAATATCTTCGGCGTAATTGACATCGTTTCTGCATCCGGGGAAGTTAAGATATGAAGGATTATCTTCAAGTTTTAACGGGAATGTTTCAGCCAGTTTGCCGCTTGGAGATTTGTCTCCGAATATAATGTCATACTGAGCACCGCCGACAGCCTGACCTCCGAGGTAACATTCGAGTATTGCATCAACTTCATCAACGAAAGGCATTTCTATGGGTGAACCGTTATGAAGAGCGATCACGGATTTTTTGGCAACTTTGCATACTTCGTTTATAACCTTTAACTGACAGGACGGCATCTGCATGTGTTTTCTGTCATAAGCTTCAGATTCGAAAATATCGGGCAATCCTGCAAAAATAAGTGTAACGTCAGCTTCTTTTGCGATATTTACGGCTTCTTCGCAAAGCTTTTCATCATATACATCAGAAACAGGAGAGAAGCCCTGTGCATATGTAATTTTTTCTATTCTGTTTTCTTTGCATGCATCCAAAAAGCTTTCGATTTTGTGACAGTTGATATGTGCGCTTCCGCCTCCCTGGAATCTGGGGTTTTGGGCGTAAGGACCGACAACTGCAATACTTAAATCCTTGCTTAAGGGCAATACATTTCCTTCATTTTTAAGAAGTACGAATGTTTCCGCAGCAATGTCTCTTGCAATATTATGGTGCAAATCGCGATCAAATTTGAATTCATCCGAATTGCCGATATTATCATATGCATCATATACGAGTTTAAGGAGAGAAAAACAGTTTTCGTCGATTACTTTTTCATCCAACTCGCCTTTTTTGACAGCTTCAATCAATTTTTTGTCGTTTTCGCCGTATGATGTGGGCATTTCAAGATTTAATCCTGCCTTTAAAGCTTTGGCACGATCGCTTACAGCACCCCAGTCGCTGACTACGTTTCCTTTAAATCCCCATTCGTCGCGAAGGATATCGGTTAATATTTTTTTATTCTGGCTTGCAAATTCGCCGTTGATTTTATTATAAGAACACATTACGGTCCAGGGAGCGGCATTTTTTACGGGACCTTCAAAAGCAGCAAGATAGATTTCTCTTAAAGCTCTTTCGGATAAATTGCTTGATGCCGAAAAACGTCTTGTCTCCATATTGTTAACGGCAAAGTGCTTAATGGAAGTTCCGACATGTTTGCTCTGAACACCTTTAATGTATGATGTGGACATTTCGCTTGCTAGAAAAGGATCTTCCGAAAGGTATTCAAAATTTCTTCCGCAAAGAGGGGATCTTTTGATGTTTACAGCGGGACCCAAAATTACAGCGACATTTTCCGCTCGGCATTCTTCTCCGAGTGTTTCGCCCATAAAGCCGTACAATTCTTTGTTAAAGGTAGCGGCCATGCCGACTCCGGCAGGGAAACAGACTGCTTTGATTGATTCGTTCATTCCGAGATTGTCTTCGACATTTTCCTGCTTTCTTAATCCGACAGGTCCATCCGAAACAAAGATTTTGGGTACGTTTTTATCGGGAATTGCTTTGGTAAACCAGAAAGTATCTCCTGAACAAAGAGAAGCTTTTTCTTCGAGTGTCAGTTTTGAAATGATTTCTTTGATTTCTTCTGTAGACTTCATATAACCCTCCATAATTATTAATACATTAATTTTATCATTTCAGCAGGTAAATTTACAGAAAAAGTATTTTATTATTCTCAAAGAAAAAAATAAAGAATAGTTTTTTTCACATCTATATGTTTGAAAAAGAACGATATATAGCTATTATGATTTTATAAATGATTTTAAAGAGAGGGGATAATCATGAAAAAAATCATTATACCTGTATTATCTTTATTGGCACTTGCTGCGATAATCGGAGTTATCGTATTTATGAATGTTAAAGACAGGAAATTTGAACTTCCCGGCAGAATGGCAATTGAAGGAGAAATAAAAGAACGAGGCTACGAAGTCGGAGTACTTGATATGTCAAAGTATAAAAGTCTTGGCATAGACAGCAATTATATCAAAGTATGGGCTAAGTATTCAGACAAAGAAAAAAATGATAAGAGAGACGTTAATATTGCCTATGCATCCTTTGATACAGCAGAAGCTGCTGCCATAGCTTTTAACGATTATTATGCTGCGGGAATGTATATTAAGAAAAAAAGTGAATTCAAAGGCAATGTGAAAATTTATTTTGATGAAGAAAAAGCAAAAGGATATGTTCTTTACAATATTAATGGTGTTATGGAAGACCTTGTAACAGATTATGCAATGGCTCAAACAAATGAGACAGATTTCTTTAATCCCAAATCAAGATTCCTTTACGGTGGTATTTATCTTGACGGAAGCAGGATTGTATATTTTACCACTTCGGAAACGACAAAGACATATGTTATCAATGAAATGATCGATAAATACGAACTTCCGAAACCTTGATTATTATCTGGTTTCATACATAAATCTCGTGAATGTTTGTTTTTTCGAAAAAGAGGCGCTCAAACGCCTTTTTTTCTTGTTATTGCTCCTTATAATTGGTAAAATAAAGATTGTGGTTTTATATGAATCGGAAGCAAAGGAGCAAAATGGAAGAAAGTCTGAAATTTGAAGGATTGGCAGATGATATTAAACAAAGCTTCGGGTTGAATGATATTGATTTAAGAACTTACAATCCTTTAAGTCTTGCTTTTATCGGAGACAGCATTTACGAAACGATAATCCGTACTCTGGTAGTGGAAAAAGGCAATAAAAGCGTCAATGCAATGGCCAAAGAAAAAAACACTTTGGTTAATGCAACAAAACAAAGCGAAATAGGTGAATTCCTTAAGGATTATTATACAGAAGAAGAGGCTGAAATATACAGAAGAGGCAAGAATGCCAAAACGGCAAATCATTCGAAAAACGCTGCTTATTCGGATTATCACAAAGCTACAGGCCTCGAGGCTGTTTTCGGCTATCTGTATCTGACCGGAAGGATAGACAGATGTATCGAATTGCTTACCATAGCGATTAAATCAAATGAAAAATAATAAAGAAACGGAATAAATTATGGGATACAATGAATCGATGATTGAAGGCAGAAATGCCGTAATAGAAGCATACAGATCGGGAAAGTGCGTAGACAAAATTTATATACTCGACGGATGTCAGGACGGTCCTGTGCTTACAATTAAAAGAGAAGCAAAAAAATGCGGAACTTTGATTAAGTATGTCGACAAAGCTCTTCTTGACAACATGTCTTCTACGGGAAAACATCAGGGCGTTATTGCTGTTACGGCTGCGTATGATTATGCTGAAGTTGATGATATTTTAAGGGATGCCAAGGAAAAGGGAGAAGATCCTTTTATTGTAATTCTTGATAATATTGAAGATCCGCATAATCTCGGAGCGATAATAAGAAGCGCTCATCAGGCAGGTGCTCACGGAGTCATCATACCAAAAAACAGAGCTGTCGGATTGACTGCCACTGTTGCAAGGACGTCTGCGGGTGCGTTAAATTACATACCCGTAGCCAAGGTTACGAATATTTCTCAGACAATCGAATCTTTGAAAAAAGAGGGAATCTGGTTTGTCTGCGCCGACATGGACGGAGAGGTTATGTACAATCTTAACCTTAAAGGACCGATAGGTGTGGTTATTGGTTCCGAAGGAGAAGGGGTATCCAGACTTGTTAAAGAAAAATGCGATTTTACCGCTTCAATACCGATGAAGGGTCAAATTGACTCTCTTAATGCATCGGTAGCCGCCGGAATACTTTGCTATGAGATAGTCAGACAGAGAATGGCATAAAATACAGGGGAATTTGAATATCTATGGATTTAAGTCTAATGCAGGATGAGGAACTCGTAAGATTGAGCCGCAGCGATTCAAAAGCTATGGATTATCTTTTGAATAAATACAAAGGTGTTGTTTTATCCTGCTCAAAATCGTTATTTATATTGGGCGGCGACAATCAGGATCTCGTTCAGGAAGGCATGATAGGCCTTTTTAAGGCGATAAGGGATTTTGATGAACACAAGAACATAAAGTTTTCGACTTTTGCTCAGATTTGTGTAAAAAGAAACATATATACCGCAATCACCAATTCCAACAGTCCCAAGAATGAACCTCTTAATAAAGGATTATCAATATCTCATACGGACTCTTCCGATGAAGATGATTATTTTAAAAATCTTTCCACGGACGATCTGGGCCTTTCGGAAATCTACAATCCGGAAGACAATGTCATCAATAAAGAAAAGTATGATGAGATTATAGATTTTATGAGTAAAGAACTTTCCAAACTTGAATATCAGGTTATGGATTTATATATTATCGGTCTTACCACATCCGAAATCGCCAAGGTTTTGGGGAAGAATGAGAAGACCACCGACAATGCTTTTCAAAGAGCAAAGAATAAAATTCGTAAATTTTTGGAGGAAAGATAAATGGTAAACCCTGCAGCATTGCTTACTTTAAAAAAGAAATGGGAAGAATTTTCGGCAAGACACCCCAAATTTGTGGCATTTTTATCAGCTCTTAAAAATCAAGGTATGGCAGAGGGCAGTATTATAGATATTAAAGTTACCATGCCCAACGGGGAAACATTTCAATCAAATATCAAGCTTACCGCAGAGGATGTGGAGCTTGTAAGGAGTTTGGCAGGACAGGGTAAATAATGAGAGTAGCTACCGAAGAGGAAGATGTGCTTCTTCAGAAGATTTCAAGTCTTCAGGGAAGCATTTACAATCTTGAAAATGATGTTATGCTCTGTGAATCACAGGACAGGGGGTACAGGGAAAGAAAGAGGCGTTCGACCGTTAAATTCTTTACCGTTATTTTTGTTTGCATCTTTCTGATATTTTTATCTTCGGGGTTCCTTGTTAACATTAAATGGGACTGGCGACTCACAATTGCTTTGTATTTAGGTTCGGGCGGACTCGGTTTTATCGCTCTCGGCTTTTTAATTTATACAATTATCGTTATATTCCGTCATATGGCAATGACCAGTTCTTTTGATTTCTGGATTACCATGGCTGAAAAAATCGGAGTTGAAAATTTATACAGTCTGTCACTTTCCAATACAACCCAAATTAATCAGAAAAAGCGAATAATCAGAAAAAATAATGAGGAACTGGAAGAAACTTTAAAAAAATATTTGGAACTTAAAGAAAAAAATGATGCTCAATTTGAAGCCGATGTTGCTTCGGGCAAAATAAAAGCAGGTTTCAATTTTGATCCTTACAATTCATTCGTGGATGTTACCAATGACCTTATTACTTTTAATAAACTCAGGGTTGAACATCTGCAAATTTCAAATAAGAAAAAGAATCTCGAAAAAGATGTAGAAGACATGATACAATACGAAAGCGATTGCAGGAAGAGTATTTTATGGTTTCTCTTGCTCCTTTTTGTTTTGATTGGCACTATTTTAGCTTTGATTATTTGTGCGTTTTTCGAATCAAACAGCGGAATTCTATATTGGATAAGATTCTCCATCGGCTTTTTTACTATGGTTTCCGGAATTGTTGTTATTATTAATTTTGTCAATTTTCTTTTTAAATTTCCTTTCCTTTCAAAATCTCAGTTTGCACTGTTTTTAGCCGATAAATTCGGATTTGAAAAAACCAAAAAAGATCGAGACGATATGTTAAAGCAAATTGAGGATTACAATAAAAGGCTGGTCGAAGTAAATGAAGAAATCGAAATTACCAAAAATATTCTTGCTTCGAAAAAGGAAAATTTTTAAAAAATTATGATTGACAATTATTTTTATTAGTGATAATTTAAAAAAAGTTAAATAAGAAATTTAAAAACTGTGACGAAGACTGCGTCAGATGTCGAATTTCCAGAGAGTCGTCGATTTGGTGTGAGACGATAATTCAATTCTTTCTGCTATCCCTTCCGAGTTGGAATTCCGAAATGCAAAGAGTAGACAATTCCCGTAATGCTGCGTTAAAGCACTTGGCTTGTTGGAGTCAGAAGAGGAGGCACTTTCAGGGTGCAATTTGAGTGGTACCGCGGGTTAGCCCGTCTCAAGTAATTGAGACGGGTTTTTTTATCGGTTTTTAGCATCTGCTTGCCGGGTTTTAAATCCAAAACTCAATTCTCTCGATTTCAACGTGTAACGTTGTCGGACAGATATCTGTCAAAAAAGAAGCTTATGAAAAAAAGGAGAATTTATGAGCGAAAACAATGAAAATCTTGAATTTAAAATTCATGAGGTTGTACGAAGAATCGTAGAATTAAGAGAGGTTATGAACCTTTCCGAAGAAGCACTTGCAAAAAAAATCGGGTTAAGTGTTGAGCAGTACAGAAAATACGAATCCGGTGAGGAAGATTTCCCTTTCACATTTATCTACAAGATTGCAAATGCATGCAAGGTCGACATGAACGATCTTTTAACCGGTGAATCACCTGCACTCAGTGAGTATACCGTTACCAGAAAAGGCGAAGGAAGCGAAATCGTAAGACGTGAAGGTTTTATCTATCAAAACCTTGCACCCAAGTTTAAAAACAAACTTGCTGAGCCTTTCTTTGTAAGAATTCCTTATTCGGAGGAAGCGCTTAATCCTCCCTATCATTTCTCGACGCATGTCGGCCAGGAGATGGATATTGTAATCAAGGGCAACCTTAAAATGATGGTTGGTGATTCGGTTGAAATTCTTCATGAAGGCGATGCAATTTATTATGATTCATCGACTCCTCACAACGAGATAGCTCTCGGCGGAGAAGATTGTGAGATTTATGCAATTGTTATGAACCCCGAGAAAAAGGGACTTTCAGAGGTTAAAGACAAGGTTAAGACAAGTACTGTTACAAATACCGATCTTGCCAAGATCAAGAATCCCATCTATGAGAAATTCATTGAGACTACAGTTGATGAGAACGGAATCTTCAATTCGATTAAATACAAAAATGACGATAAATTCAATTTTGCTTATGACATCGTTGATGAAATGGCAAAGAAGAATCCTTCCAAGACTGCAATGGTATATCTTTCCGAATTAAAGGAAGCCAGAAGATTTACATTTAAAGATATGTCCGATTATTCAAACCAGACTGCAAATTATTTTAAGTCGCTTGGCATCGGCAAGGGAGATAAAGTTCTAGTAGTACTTAAGAGACATTATCAGTTCTGGTTTACAATCCTTGCACTTCATAAAATCGGAGCAATCATTATCCCTGCAACACATCTTTTGAAGGATCATGATTTCGAATACAGATTCAATGCGGCTCACTGCAAGGCAATTGTTTGTACGGGTACGGGCGATGTTGCCGATCAGGCTGAATTTGCAGCCAAGAGATGCCCTGATTTGAAGATTAAGGTTTGCGTTAACGGCCTTATAAGAAATGGATGGCATGATTTTAATGAAGAATTGAAAGCTTTCCCCAAGGAATTCGAAAAGCCGGCAGATTATGCATGCGGTGACGATACAATGCTTATGTTCTTCACATCCGGAACCACGGGATATCCCAAGATTGCCGCTCATAACTTTAAGTACCCTCTCGGACATTTCCCTACCGCAAAATATTGGCATAATGTTGATCCCAACGGACTTCATTTTACAATCGCCGATACCGGATGGGGCAAAGCATTATGGGGCAAGTTATACGGACAGTGGATGTGCGAAGCTGCAACATTTGTTTATGATTTTGAGAAATTCAAAGCGGAAGACATTCTTCCTTTGTTCAAGCAATACAATATAACTACTTTCTGTGCACCTACAACAATGTACAGATTCTTCATTAAGGAAGACCTTACAAAATACGATTTAAGCTCAATCAAATACGCAACAGTTGCCGGAGAAGCAATGAACCCCGAAGTTTACAATCAGTTCCTTAAGGCTACGGGAGTACGTATTATGGAAGGTTTCGGACAGACCGAAACAACACTTTCAATTGCCAACTTTGTAGGTGAGAGCAATAAGGTCGGATCCATGGGAAGACCTTCACCTCTTTATGATATTGATATTGTCGATCCTGACGGCAACCCCTGCAAGGTCGGTGAAACAGGAGAGATTGTCATCAATACACAGGGAGAAGTTCCCAACGGCCTCTTCCAGGGATATTTCGAAGATGAAGAAAAGACCAAAGAAGTATGGCACGACGGATACTATCATACAGGTGACACAGCTTGGAAAGATGAAGACGGATTCTATTGGTATGTCGGCAGAGTAGATGATGTTATCAAATCTTCCGGATACCGTATCGGACCTTTCGAAATCGAAAGCGTTATCATGGAACTTCCTTATGTTCTTGAATGTGCTGTTGTTGCTGCACCGGATGAAATCAGAGGCCAGGTTGTTAAAGCGAATATCGTTCTTACTAAGGGCACTGAAGGAACGGAAGAACTTAAGAAGGAGATTCAGGTATATGTAAAAGAGCATACGGCTCCTTACAAATATCCCAGAATAGTCGAATTCAGAGATGAACTTCCCAAAACAATTTCAGGAAAGATAAGACGTGTTGATTTAAGATAATTAAAAAAGGAGAGTGATTTTTCGCTCTCCTTTTAATGTATTTTTATCCGAAATTAAAATTTATAAAAAAAGATAGATATTTATTTATCAATATGATAGTATATTATCGTTGATTTGAGAACTGGTTAGTTGTTACTAATTGTTTCACGTAAAAGTGTTTAAATAAAGGAGATTTAATTATGGCAAATGCACCTAAAGTATTGTTGATTTTAGACGGATACGGCCTTAATGAAAAGACTGAAGGCAATGCCGTTGCTCAGGCCAAAACACCTGTTATGGACAAACTTATGAAAGAATGTCCTTTCGTTAAAGGTTATGCTTCCGGAATGGCAGTAGGACTTCCCGAAGGTCAGATGGGTAACTCCGAAGTTGGCCATTTGAACATGGGAGCAGGAAGAATTGTATATCAGGAACTTACAAGAATCACCAAGGAAATCCAGGATGGAACATTTTTTGAAAATCCCGGACTTTTGGAAGCAGTAGAGAATTGCAAGAAGAACAATTCCGCACTTCACTTGTACGGACTTGTTTCCGACGGCGGTGTTCACAGCCACAATACCCATATTTACGGACTTCTCGAACTTGCAAAGAGAAACAATCTTGATAAGGTTTTTGTTCACTGTTTCCTTGACGGACGTGACACACCCCCTGCAAGCGGAAAAGATTTCGTTGGTGAACTTGAAGCAAAGATGAAAGAAATCGGTGTCGGTAAAGTCGGTGTTATCAGCGGAAGATATTATGCAATGGACAGAGACAACAACTATGACCGTATCGAAAAAGCTTATGATGCATTAACAAAGGGTGAGGGTATCAAAGCCGACTCAGCTACAGGCGCTATTCAGGCATCTTATGACAACGGTGTTACAGATGAGTTTATGATTCCCACTGTTGTATGCGAAAACGGAGAACCCGTTGCTACTGTAAAAGATGGAGATTCAATTATTTTCTTCAACTTCCGTCCCGACAGAGCAAGAGAAATTACCAGAGCTTTCTGCGATGATGATTTCAAGGGATTTGACAGAAAGAGACTTGATGTTAAATATGTATGCTTTACTGAATACGATCCCACAATTCCCAACAAATCAGTTGCTTTCCATAAAGTGGAAGTTACCAATACATTCGGCGAGTGGCTTGCGGCAAACGGACTCAAGCAGGCAAGAATCGCTGAGACAGAGAAGTATGCCCATGTTACATTCTTCTTTAACGGCGGTGTGGAAACGCCCAATGAAGGTGAAGACAGAATTCTTGTTAATTCACCCAAATATGTTCCTACATATGACAAGAAACCCAGAATGAGTGCTTACACCGTATGTGATAAATTAAGCGAAGCAATTACAGCAAAGAACGAAGACGGTTCTGCAAAGTATGATGTTATTATTTGTAACTTTGCAAACCCTGACATGGTTGGTCATACAGGTGTTATTGATGCAGCTGTTAAGGCAGTTGAGGCAGTAGATA
>DFEM01000120.1 GCA_002369155.1 Lachnospiraceae bacterium UBA3802
TATCGTTCGTAATCCTAAGGTATTCCTTATGGATGAGCCTCTTTCAAACCTCGATGCAAAGCTCCGTGTGCAGATGAGAATCGAGATCTCCAAGCTTCATCAGAAGCTGCAGACAACCATCATCTACGTTACACATGACCAGACAGAGGCTATGACACTCGGTACAAGGATCATCGTAATGAAGGATGGTGTCATCCAGCAGGTTGATACACCTCAGAACCTCTATGACAAGCCTCAGAACCTCTTCGTTGCAGGTTTCATGGGATCACCTCAGATGAACTTCCTTGATGCTATCGTAGAAGTACAGGGTGAGACAGCTTACCTTAACGTAGCAGGACATTCAATTCCTCTTCCTCCCGCTAAGTCAAAGAAACTTATCGAGGGCGGTTATGACGGAAGAAGCGTAACATTCGGTATCAGACCTGAAGATGTTTACGATTCTGAAATGTATGTAGAAACATCTCCCATGAGTGTATTCGAATCCCAGATTAAGGTTTACGAATTACTTGGTGCAGAAGTATTCTTATACTTCGATCTTGAGATGTTCCCCATGACAGCAAGAGTAGATCCCAGAACAACAGCAAGACCCGGCGATACAATCAAGTTCGCTCTTGATGTTGAGAAGATCCACGTATTCGACAAGGAAACAGAACTTGTTATTACAAACTAGTCTTCAAGGTGAATATCACCATAAAAGGAAGTGCGAAAGCACTTCCTTTTTTAATTTGTAGCGAAACACCCTAAAAACAGGGCTTAAAATTTGACAACGGGCTGACAATGTGTGAAAATATATAGAGTGTGTCGTTAGGGGTGACGGTATGGATATTTCCAAAAAACTAAAAGATGTAAGAGAAAGCAAAGGCTTGTCTCTCGAAGAACTCTCCGAGAAATGCGGCAGGGAAGTTGACCTTATACAAGGTTGGGAAGACGGCAGCATAGTACCATCGGCTTCTGATCTTATCGGCTTGTCCAAAGTATACGAAATGACCATGGACGAGATGATATATAATGATGCCGAGGCTCCCGAGTATAATGCGGAGAACGGAACTTACAAAAATATATCTTCCAATACAGGCGATACAATAAAGACAGGTAACAAAGGCCGAGGATTTACCAAAGGAGAAAAGATTACACTTATTATATTCCCCGTACTCTGTTTCGCAGTTTTTCTTGTACTCGGTTTTACTATGGGACTCTGGCATCCCGGATGGATTGTATTTGTCATAATTCCGATTTATTACATACTGATTTTTGTATTAAGGCATATCGGAAATGATGCAGAGGAAGCCGTAGAAGAATTTCTGGATGAGAACAAATAATCAAAAGGAGCGATATAAAATGATAGACTTATTCGAGGGCGGAGCTTATCTCGTAGGCGGAGATAAACTCGTTAAGGATTCTCCCGAAGCGTTAAGCAAAATCAAGAATCTCACAGGTAAGGAAGTTACCAAAGAAGATGCCAAAAAAGGAACAATTGCTTATGACATATTGAAGAAGCACAACACTTCGGACAATATGGATAAGCTTAAAATAAGATTTGACAAGCTTACATCCCACGATATTACTTTCGTGGGTATTATTCAGACCGCAAGAGCTTCGGGACTTGAAAAATTCCCCATGCCCTACGTGCTTACCAACTGCCACAATTCACTTTGCGCGGTAGGAGGAACTATCAATGAAGATGACCATATGTTTGGTCTTACATGTGCCAAGAAATACGGCGGTGTTTATGTTCCCCCTCATCAGGCGGTTATTCACCAGTTCGCAAGAGAAATGCTTGCAGGATGCGGAAGAATGATTCTCGGATCCGATTCCCATACACGTTACGGTGCACTCGGTACCATGGCAATGGGTGAAGGCGGACCCGAACTTGTTAAGCAGCTTCTCAATCAGACATATGATATCAATATGCCCGGAGTTGTAGGTGTTTATCTTGAAGGTGCACCCGTTAAAGGTGTGGGACCTCAGGACGTTGCGCTTGCAATTATCGGTGCCGTATTCGGCAACGGATATGTAAAGAATAAAGTAATGGAATTTGTCGGACCCGGCGTGTCAAATCTTACACCCGATTTCAGAATCGGTATCGATGTAATGACAACCGAGACAACATGTCTTTCTTCAATCTGGAGAACGGACGATCAGGTTAAGGAATTCTTTGAGATTCATAACCGTCCCGAAGATTATTCAGAACTTAATCCTTCGGATGTTGCTTACTATGACGGAATCATTAAGATTGATTTATCCACGATCAAACCCATGATTGCAATGCCGTTCCATCCGAGCAACACATATACAATCGAAGAATTAAACGCAAATCTTATGGATATTCTCGATGACGTTGAAAAGAAGGCGCTTGTTTCTTTGGACGGTGCTGTTGAATATTCATTAAAAGATAAAGTTCATGACGGCAAATTTGTGGTTGAACAGGGTATTATCGCAGGATGTGCCGGCGGCGGATTCGAAAACATCTGTGCAGCTGCCGATATCCTCGACGGAAAGTATATCGGAAACGGAGCATTCACATTAAGCGTATATCCCGCTTCAATGCCCATATATATGGAAATCATTAAAAACGGATGTGCAGCCAAGATTATGCAGACCGGTGCAGTACTTAAGACTGCATTTTGCGGACCCTGCTTCGGCGCAGGAGATACTCCCGCAAACAATGCATTTTCTATCCGTCATTCAACAAGAAACTTCCCCAACAGAGAAGGTTCCAAACTTCAGAACGGCCAGATTTCTTCCGTTGCTCTTATGGATGCTCGTTCCATCGCAGCCACAGCGGCAAATCACGGCGTACTTACAGCCGCTACAGAATTTGACGGTAATTTCAACAAATATAAATATTACTTTGACAAAGAAATTTATGAGAACCGCGTATTTGATTCAAAGGGCGTAGCCGATCCCACACAGGAGATTCAGTTCGGTCCCAATATCAAAGACTGGCCCAAGATGTCGGCACTTCCTGAAAACCTTCTTCTTAAGGTTGTTTCGGAGATTCACGATCCCGTTACCACTACGGATGAACTTATTCCTTCAGGTGAAACATCATCATATCGTTCAAATCCTTTGGGACTTGCAGAATTTGCATTATCCAGAAAGGATCCCGAGTATGTGGGAAGAGCAAAAGCAGTTCAGGTTGCACAGAAAGCCCTTGAAGCAGGTGAATGTGCAGGAAAGGCAGTTCCCGAAGTCGGAGAGGTTATGGCTGTTGTCAAGAAGACATTCCCCGATGTAGAGCATGATAATTTAGGCGTAGGATCAACAATCTTTGCGGTTAAACCCGGTGACGGATCTGCGAGAGAGCAGGCTGCAAGCTGCCAGAAAGTCCTCGGAGGCTGGGCAAACATTGCGAACGAATATGCTACAAAACGTTATCGTTCCAACCTTATTAACTGGGGTATGCTTCCTTTCCTTATCGAAAAGGGAGACTTGCCTTTCAAAAATCTTGATTACATCTTCCTTCCCGGAATAAAGCAGGCCGTAATCGACAAGAAAGAGAATATTGAGGCTTATGTTGTAAAGGACGGAAACTTAAATAAATTCGAGATGAAAATCGGCGAACTTACAGATGAGGAAAGACAGATTATTCTTAAAGGATGCCTGATTAATTACAACAGAGTATAAATCGTGAAAACGCCCTGAAAAAGGGCGTTTTTCATATCCTTAAAATCCGGGTGAAAAGGGGTGATTTTTATGTCAAATACAAATGTTTTTAGTTCGTGCATATTTATTTATAGTTGATGATAAACCCCTTTTTTTTTAATTTTATTGTGGTATATTTAATACAACAAAAGGAACAAAACAGTTTACCTTTTAAATCGAAAGTTTTAAGATTGCTGGTAAAGTTGAATTTTGATCCTGATGCTTAAAATTTGATTTTCTTGTTTTCTTAAGTAAATAATAAAAATGTGACGGTTTTTGTTGAATTCTGTGACAAGAAATTTAAAGATTAAGCGGACGGATTGATTGGATACCGAAGCAGGAATTTTAAATCAAGTAGATTTGAAGGAAGGGCGGACCAAGATCAATAGATGTTCGCCGAATTGCTGTAATCGACATTAGTCGGTTGTCGGTGCTAAGAATCGATGAGGTGTCGAAATGAATTTAGAAGAGTTGAAATAGGAAACGGTGGTAAAAGCAGAATGGCTTTTGGTACGGTTTCCTTTTTCATTATGAAATTTTAAGCGGGCAGGACCGCTTTTTTTATTGCCCGGGATAAAGGGGCGATTTTTAAAATAATATTTATAGTTTCCCCAAAGAAGTGTATAATTAAAGCGATATGTTAAAAAAATGCCGTGTTTGACGGATGGAGGTTTGGACATGAATATTACAGTGCTTGCCGGTGGCAACTCGACAGAAAGAGATGTTTCACTGGTATCCGGAAAATATGTATATGAGGCTCTCAAATCGAAAGGACACAAAGTGGTTCTTCTCGATGTTTATCTCGGGGTTGATGACGTGGATTTAAACAATGTCTTTGACGATACGAGAAACTGGGCTGAGGGAATAGATAAAGTCGGTGTGGAGAATCCCGATTGCGACGATATTAAGAAGTTAAAAGGCGATGAACTTGATTTCTTCGGAAAGAACGTAAAAGAGATATGCTCAAAGTCAGACATCGTATTTCTGGCTTTGCACGGTGCAAACGGAGAAGACGGAAGAAT
>DFEM01000123.1 GCA_002369155.1 Lachnospiraceae bacterium UBA3802
GAACAGGGCGGAACCAATGTTTCGGGCGGACAGAAACAAAGAATCTGTATTGCCAGAGCATTGCTTAAGAAACCCAAGATTATAATATTTGACGATTCCACATCGGCGGTTGATACGGCAACGGATGCTTCCATCAGGAAATCGTTAAAAGAAGCGATTCCCGGAACTACCAAATTCATTATCGCTCAGAGAATTTCTTCGGTACAGGATGCCGACAGAATTATCGTTATGGAAGAAGGCGAAGTGAACGGTTTCGGAACACACGAAGAATTGCTTAAGAATAATGCTATTTACAGAGAGGTTTACGAATCACAGACCGGCGCCAACGCTGACTTTGATGAGGCGAAAGGGGGTGTGAACTGATGGCAAACAATAAACCTATTCAAATGGGCAGAAACAGAGGAATGGGTCCCAAACCCAAACTCGATCATCCCATGAAAACCTTCTTCAGACTGATTAAATACTCGTACGGAAGATATCCGATTCCTTCAATAATTGTATTTATTTGCATTATTTTTTCGACGCTTACGATGATTGTCGGAATGAGTTCGCTTCAGGTATTGATTGATGATTACATTAAGCCTCTTTCCCAACAGGCCGACCCTGATTTTTCAGGACTTGCAAAGATGCTTATTATTATCGGAATCATGTTCGCGCTTGCGGGATTAAGCACCTTTACGTACAACAAAATCATGGTTTATGTCGCACAGGGAACCATGAAGAGACTTCGTATCGATTTGTTTACGCATATGGAGAAACTTCCCATCAAATATTTTGATACACATTCCCATGGCGATATCATGTCGATTTATACGAACGATATCGATACCACAAGGCAGATGATTGCGCAGAGCATTATTCAGCTTGTATCAAGTTCCGTTACGATTGTCGGAACGTTTATTGCGCTTATAAGACTGTCGCCCAGACTTACTCTTGTTTCCATCCTTATGATTTTTATCATGTTCATGGCTACAAAAGTCATAGCAGGCAAGTCTTCCGGCTTTTTTGTTGCACAGCAAAAGAACCTCGGCGCCGTTAACGGATACATCGAAGAGATGATGGAAGGACAGAAGGTAGTAAAGGTTTTCTGTCGTGAAGACATCTGTGAAAATGAGTTTAATGAACTCAACGATGAATTGTATAAAACTGCTTCAAGCGCCGGAAAACTTATCAATATCCTCGGACCGGTCAACGGACAGCTCGGCAACTTGAGTTTCGTTGTTATTTCGGTTGTTGGAGGATTCTTTGCGATTAATAATATCGGCGGGTTTACAATCGGTGCGCTCGGAAGTTATCTTACGCTCAACAAATCCGTAAATATGCCTATCATGCAGATTTCTCAGCAGTTTAATACAATCGTAATGGCACTTGCGGGAGCAGACAGAGTATTTAAACTTCTTGATGAGCCGGTTGAAACGGATGACGGATATGTAACTCTTGTTGATGCAAAGAATGAGAACGGCGAAATAAAAGAAAGCTCCGAAAGAACCGGACTCTGGGCATGGAAGCATTATCATAAAGCCGATGATACGACAACTTATGTCGAACTTAAGGGCAATGTGGTTTTGGATGATGTTGATTTTGGATATACCGAAGAAAAAATGGTTCTTCACAATATCGATATTTTTGCCAAACCCGGTCAGAAGATTGCTTTTGTAGGCTCGACGGGAGCAGGCAAGACGACGATAACAAACCTTATTAACCGCTTCTATGATATTCAGGATGGTAAGATTCGTTATGACGGAATCAATGTCAATAAGATTAAGAAAGCCGATTTAAGAAGGTCACTCGGAATGGTACTTCAGGAAACACACCTGTTTACCGGAACCGTTATGGAAAATATCAGATACGGAAAACTTGATGCTACCGATGAAGAAGTAATAGCAGCCGCAAAACTTGCCAATGCACATGGATTTATCGAAAGACTTCCTCAGGGATACAATACACTTCTTAAAGGAGACGGAGCATCTCTGTCACAGGGTCAGAGACAGCTTCTTTCGATTGCAAGAGCTGCGATTGCGGATCCACCTGTTTTAATCCTTGACGAAGCAACAAGTTCAATCGATACAAGAACGGAGAAACTTGTACAGGAAGGCATGGACAAGCTTATGAGCGGAAGGACAACCTTCGTAATCGCCCACAGACTTTCCACGGTCAAGAATTCCGATTGTATCATGGTTCTCGAAGACGGTCGTATAGTCGAGAGAGGAACACATGATGAACTGATTGCACAAAAGGGTAAATATTATAGTCTTTATACGGGTAATCACGAGTCTGCTTAGGTTTTTCGGGCATCTGTTATAAAGGTTTAACCCTTTACATATAAGAAGCAAATATAGTATAATAAATTAATCGTGCATACTATATATGCCGCTTTGACATATTCATTATGCACGAGGATTTGGAGGCAAAAATAATGAGCGATTGCACACATGATTGTTCAACATGCGGCGCTGACTGCGCATCAAGACAGGGGACACCTGAGAGTTTACTTCAGCCCTGTAACGAACTTTCACATATCAGAAAGGTAATAGCAGTAGTGTCCGGTAAGGGCGGAGTAGGAAAATCACTGGTAACTTCGCTTCTTTCGGTAAATATGAAAAGAGAAGGATATCAGGTGGGAATTATGGATGCGGATATCACAGGTCCTTC
>DFEM01000116.1 GCA_002369155.1 Lachnospiraceae bacterium UBA3802
CTTCTCATAGCAATCCTCAGGAACCGGGGTGTTTCTATCCATTAATAATCCGACAAATTCTTTAAAATCACCATTGGATCTGATTGTTATATCCTTTGATCCGTCAATTACCTGATCGTCTCCTTCAAGTATCACAAGCGGTGTATAGACGATTGAATATGTCGAGAATTTATCTGTATCAAATACAATCAACTTTTCTTCGCCTAAGTAAGCCACATCAAGACTTTCGGCTTTTCCGTCATGAAGTCTTACAACTTCATATCTTGAATTAAGATCAACATCTTGAGGAACTTCAATTCCTATAGTTACCATGCCGTTCAATTCACCGGGAAGATCGCTTTCCCATGCTTCCTGCTCGGATGCATTAGGATCGTAGTTCTTTACAACATATTCGTTAACATCTAAATCAAGGTTAACAAATTTTCCATTATCTACTTCCGCTGCAGCCTTAATCTTATTCATGTCAACCTCGGAAGGATTTGCCTTGGAAATGGTAAGTTTAATATTACCTGAATCAATTACGCCGTCTCCTGCGGCAACTGCGGCATTCTTGATACCTAAACTGTCATCAACCTCTACAACATCCTCGGTTTTTGTAAATCCGGCACAAATATGTCCGGCATGAGGTCCCATAACAAAGCTGTATGAACCAACATTTACTCCGGGAGTCGTATCAATTGTCATACCGTTAATATTAAGTGTGTTCTTGATATACTGATAACCCGGCTCAGGAAGGATTGTTACATTAACTGTCTCTCCAGCTGCAATCCAAGCTTCAAATTTTCCTCCGGTACCTTCTCTTGTCCAGAATCCTTTTTCGAATCCGTTCATAAAGATTTCTCCGGCATCCGGATCGCCGAATTCACCGCTTTCTCTTATGCCGGGGTCAACCTGGTATGATACCGAATAAAGAATCGGATCTAATGATTTAAGTACAAACGGATCATCAGTTTGCTCAAAACTTGCTCTCGCCGCTTCTGACATATTAATGTCAAAAATATCTACTTCATTCATGTTATCTGTAGCTTCAAGTTCATGACCAAGATCTTCTACAGGACCTCCGTCTCCGGGATACGACTCATAATATCTCGATTTTAATGTAACTCCTCCCGGCTGTCCGAGTATTTTCAACTGACCTTCCTGGCAGACTACCAATTCAACTTCATTGCCGCCTAATGCTCCGCCCTCGCCAACAGTTATCTCGGTTTTGCTACTGTATATTTCTACTCTTTCAACACCATCAAAAGCCTTTTGACCGGCGTATATTATATTATTTGTTTTTTCTCTGCTATGGAATTCATAGTTTGTTAATCTGACTTTATTTAATCCGCTAAAAGCTACGCTGTCTGTATATAAATCTAATATTACATCTCCGGTGATATTAATTTCATTTTCATCACCGGCACCTATAATACCATCATTTCCGATTACCAATCTGCCCATCGACTCTGCATTGGGATTACCCGGAGCACTAAAGTCCACATCCACTTCACAATTGACTTTCGCTCCCAGGGAAATACCGTAAAATTTATTTTCACCCTCCAAACGAAGAGTAACATTTCTTGTACCGGTGATTTCGAGTGTTTCACTCGCTCTGTCACATCCGCTTAATGTTAAAACAGGCACTCCATTATTATATGAAATGCTTATTCCGTCAACGGCTGTTACTGCTTCACCCTCATTCATAATAACTGTTTCCTGTGCACCAAGGAGTTTAATTGTCGGAGTTTCCTGAACAACAGGACCTTGATTGGGATCATCTTTGATTATTTCAAGTGTAACAATATATGTATTGGAATTATCCTCCGGGCTGCCTAATTCTCTAAGATTAAACCATTCTTGTCCGTTAGGAGGAACTACATCACGGTCATTGCTTTTGATTTTCATTTTATTTGACTGGAATCCGGATGGAGTGAATATAACAGTCTCGTTTTGGGACGATTCAACTGTCAATTTGCCATTTTCAATATTAGCTCCTGTGATAGTAAGCGTAACATCTCTGCCATCAACATTATATGTAACAACATTGCCGTTTATTACGCCTTCGCCAAACGATACTTCATAGCTGAAGTCATTAGCAGGAGGATTATCCGGACTTTTCGCTTCAACTTCAAAATTCAAACTATCGGGAATCCCACCCCCGCCATTAACACTTTCCAAAGTAGTCGAAAACTTGCCTCCGTCTTCGGGAAATGTATTAAGAAAATTCGTGTAAGGATTCGCAGAATCCGTTTCTATTATCTTGACCTGCATTGTGTCGCGATCAAAACCGCTTAATATTATGCGATCATTACTTCCGACCTGATAAGTTCCATGGTTGGCCTCAATAGGATTTTCACCATATGAATCTACAGTTACTGTAATTTCTCCTATTGTCCAAGAAGCAGCACCGAAGTTAACAGCAATAGTTCGATCTCCGCCGCCGGGATTATTGCCTGGTTTGGCAACAACTGAAAATACCAAATCAGTCTCAGTCTCTCCAAGTCCATTAATTTGTGCCAAACTGCAATCTCCATTTGCATCGACGGTAAACTGTCCTATATTTGTTTCCTCAGTGCTTCTTTTTAACCAAGCTTCCATTGTGCTTGAATTAAATTCTTCAAGATGAATAACAGTATCCGCCCCCATCGATTGCTGGTTTGCAACAATCTGATTATTAATTTTAGCTGTAACATTCGTTCCGTTCACATTCCATGTTCCACTGCCAAAATTCACAGTGTAAGGTCCATCGGCATGAACAGTCATCGGAAACAACGGAATCATGGTAAGCACAACCATGAACGACATAACCGATGCAAGAACAGTTTTAGCCTTTCTAAAAACGTTTTTCATATAAAATCTCCTCGCCCTTTTACAGGAAGTATTTGTGCACTCGCACACATAGTAAATTCTACTATACTAAATTAACATAACAATCAATTTTCCGTTTTTGTCAATGACAGATTGTTTTGTCCTTTTTTCGTCTCGAAAAAAGTTAAAAAAAACAGTATACAAGCCATTCTTTTAATATTATAATAAAAAAACGTAAAGGCTGAATTTTTCCGGACGAAAATCAATTTAGTTTACATAACTCGCAATATTGATTCTGTCAATATCATCAATAAAAAAGGAGTTTCGAAGTATTTTCTTCGATAAACTGAAATGGCATTTTCCGATTTATTAAATGATTATATTAATACCATTGACTGTTCTTCCAAAGAACTTTCCGAAAAGTCAATGCTTTCTAATTCAACCATAAGCCGATATCGATCCGGAGAAAGAGTTCCTTTCCCGTCTGACAAAAGTTCCGCAATCGTATCTGCACTCTCATCAGCTCTTGTAAGCATTGCAAATGAAAAAGGAATTGAAGTTCCGCAGGAAAGCGTTATTTTCGACACTCTCATCGCTTCGCTCGAGGAGAAAGATTTTTCTGTGTCTGCAAATAAATTCAACCTGTTGATTGATACATTAAAAATCAATGCATCCGAACTGGCGAATTCTCTTAATTACGATCCTTCATATATTTC
Source organism: Lachnospiraceae bacterium UBA3802 (assembly GCA_002369155.1). Lineage (GTDB taxonomy): Bacteria > Bacillota > Clostridia > Lachnospirales > Lachnospiraceae > UBA3766. The sequence goes on from DFEM01000116.1 coordinate 3,507, forward strand.
CAGAGTTCGTGCAAACAAAAGACAGCCCTACGATATTCCTTCTTTTTTTCACAAGGTATCACAGTTTATCGTCGAGCACTATAAATCAGATTCCGACAGGGAAGCTGTCGCATCAATAATCGGAATCCCCGCAGGTTCTTTAAAGGACGATACTTCATATTACAATATATTGAATGACTGGCTTGACTCGGACAATTACAACAATGTAAATGTTAATCCGAATATCAAGCCCGACCCTTCCTCATTTCTTGCAAAGGTCGACAGTTTCAATCTGGAAGATTATATAGAATCAATTCATTTTAATGACATCAAAGTACCTTCTCTTCCTTTTCGTTTATCTTCCAATAAAAGCTATATAGGAATAAAGGCCATGCAGGAAGGTGAGCTTGACTTTTTCAAAGCCACGGTCTTATCCAAATCCATGGAAGATGTTACGATGTGTAACGACATGCCCATCGAAGATATGGCAAAGGAACCCGAATATCCCAAAAAATGGATGTTCGGACTGGCCGTTATGCTCAAAAAGGGCCTTAAAATAAATATGGTTCACAATTTAAACCGCCCTTTCAATGAGCTTATGATCGGCCTGGAAGGCTGGATTCCCCTTTATATGACGGGACAGGTTAATCCTTACTATATTAAAGAAAAAACCAACAGCGTTTACTGTCACCTTCACTACACTTCCGGCGAAGCATCCCTCACCGGAGAATGCATTGAATCGCATCATGACAGAGCCCGTTATCTCTTATCGAGAAAAAAAGACGAAGTTGCATACAACAAGGAATTCAACCGTTATCTTCTTGAAAAAGCCCTTCCTCTTATGAAAATCTACAAAGAAGAAAATATGGAAGAATTCGCTGCATTTCTCCCTTCAACTCTCAACTGTCCGAAAGGAATTCTTCACCGCTACACATCCTTACCCATTTATACTCTGGATGCCGATGAATTGCTTTCGATACTTATTAAAAACGATTTGGGCGAAAGAGAAACGGACTATATGCTCCAATACCACAGAGCAATAAAAGATTCTTACGAAAAGATTCTCAAAAATCATGTTGTTACCGATGAAATTCCTTACATAGACAAAGAGAATTTTGAAGAGAAAAAACCTTATCTTCTTTTAACCGAAACTTTCTGTTCAAAAGAGATTTATTATACATGGGAATTATATGAAAAGCATTTAAAGAAAACGGAAGAATACGCCGCAGCGCATCCGAATTATACCTTTATAAAAACAAAAGACAATCCGTATAAAAATATACAGATAACACTCGTTCGCGGAAAATGGGTACTTATCTCCAAGAGCAACAATCCCAATATTCATTTCGTTATTCATCATCCGATTCTTCGCGATGCCATTGAAAACATGGTTGTGGCTCATCCCGAAAAAAACATACTGGATAAATAAGAAAAAACCGGAAATAACTCTTTGTTAATTCCGGTTTTTTATGAATATGTTTTAATGATTTCTTCCGCAACTTCACGCCTTGTAACGCAACGGTCCATCGCCTGTTTTTCTATATATCTGTGAGCACCCGGCTCATCCATTTTAAGATCGCTGATAAGAAGCCACTTGGCTCTGTTAACCAGACGAATCTCTTCCATTTTTTCTTCTATCGAAAGAGTCTTTTTCTCAGTCTTTCTTAATCTCTCTCTCGATGTAGCCATCCATTTAAGAGCAAGTTCAACCATGGGTTTGCTCATCGGTTTGCTTATGGCGTAAACTCCGTGCCTTGATACTTTTTCATTGATTTCATCGAATATTTCGGCACGCACCACTATGAGCGCAACAGTACTTCCCGCAGCACAGACATCTATCGCAAACCTTGTTCCGACATCATCGGGAAGCGGAGAGTTAATGATAACAAAATCAAAAGTTCTGTCCGAGAAAGTTCTCTTTGCACTGTTGATTCCCGACTCAAAGGTTACCTGCCTGTATCCGGATTCCGAAAGAAGTTCCGAGATTACGCTATTAAATTTTTCTGCGGCAGAAACAACAAGGACGCTGTAGTCACGCTCTTCCAAAGCCATTGCCTCTCCTCCTTTCCGAATGTTTTTTCAAAACGTACTTTTCGTTTAATTAAGATAAACGTTCAAAAGATCGGAAGGAATGTGCTCCTTGATAAAATCACTTGCAGCCGCAATTTTTTTAGCGGATTCAAAATTGGAAGGAAGCTTTGTAAACTTCTTTAATGTCTCTTCATCTGCTTTGTAAAAATTGATATCAGTTTCTTCGGGTAAGGGCAGTTTGTTTTTGATTCCGTAAATGCCCGCATAAATAATAAGAGCAAAAGCAAGATAAGGATTTGCCGTGGGATCGGGTGAACGAAGTTCGATTCTTCTGTACTCTCCGACAGCCGAAGGAATTCTTACAAGCTGCGAACGGTTTCCGCTTGACCAGGATACGTATCCGGGCGCTTTGTTTTCACCGAATCTGTCATAAGAATTTTCCGTAGGATTAAGAAAGGCCGTCATATCCTCGATTTTATCGAGAACGCCTGCCAATACGTAATTTTGATTATCATCATTTTCGTTGGGTTTAACGGATATATTGATATGGAAACCGTTTCCGGGTTTGCCCTTTAAAGGCTTGGCGGAAAAATCCGCATAGATTCCGTTTTTGCCGGCAACGGTCTTTACCACGGTCTGGAAAGTCATTGCATTATCCGCTGCGGTAAGCGCATCCGAATAACGAAAATCTATTTCGTTTTGTCCGGGGCCTTCCTCGTGATGTGAACTTTCGGGACGAATTCCCATCTGCTCAAGTGTAAGGCAGATTTCTCTTCTTATATTTTCACCCTTCTCATCGGGAGCAATATCCATGTATCCGGCATAATCATAAGGTTCTTTGGTAGGTCTTCCGTTTTCATCGAGATTGAAAAGATAGAATTCCTGTTCCGCACCGAAATAAAAAGCAAGCCCTTCTTTTGCGGCATCTTCAACCGCATTTTTCAAAAGAGCTCTGCTGTCGCATTTGAAAGGAGTTCCGTCGGGATATGTAATGTACGAATACATTCTCACAACTCTGCCGTGCTCCGGTCTCCAGGGAAGAAATGTAATTGTTTCGGGATCGGGATGAATCAAAAGATCCGACTTCACTTCATCCCCGAATCCGTTGATTGCCGATGCATCGAAAGCAATTCCGTATTTAAATGCCCTTTCAAGTTCATTCGGCATAATGGAAATATTTTTCTGTCTTCCGAACACATCACAAAATGCAAGACGTATAAATTTAACGTCCTCTTCCTCCACGAGCTGCATTACTTCTTCTTTTGAATATTTCATACCCCTTGTCCTTTCGATTGGAAATTTATCAGTTGGCTACATACATCTGTTTGTAAGGATTTTTGCTGTCAGGTGTAAGCACCGTAAATTCTGTATCAAGAATCTCGTCTGCATCAAGATCAAACTCTTCGCAGTATTCAGATATGATTGATTTCAAATCATCGAGGTCTTTTCCGTTGGCATGGGAAACCGTTACCTGTCCCGGGAACTTTATGTTTTCGCAGGAAGAACGCAAATACATTTTTCCGCCGTGCATTCCGGTGCAGGGAAAATATCCTACGATTTTTTTATCCCTGTTATCTGCATCAAGTCCGAGAACGGTGATGATTCCGCCGGCCTGGTACTCGCCAAGAAAGCTTCCGGCACATCCGCCTATAACCATTACGGGGATCTTTTCCTTGTAAGCTTTCATATGAATGCCTGCACGATATCCTGCATCTCCGCCGACGAAAATCTTTCCGCCTCTCATGGCATATCCTGCAGCATCGCCGATATTGCCGTGAACTACAATCTTTCCTTCGTTCATGGTATCACCGACCGCATCCTGAGCATTGGCAAAAACCTCGATTTTCGCTCCGTTTAAATATGCTCCGAGTGCATTTCCGGGAACACCGTTTATTTTGATGTGTTTATCGGACATTCCCGCAGCTATAAAACGTTGGCCCAGACAATCGTTTATTTCACATTCGTTTCCGCTTTCTCTGAGTTTTTCGTTTATTTCCTTATAACCTAATTCTTTGGCATCAATCATCATTTTTATACCACACCTCCAAACTTTTTTCTACGATTTTCATTCGAAAATGCAAATGTGGTGGCTACTTTTCTGAGCAATTCGAAGTCTACGGTATCAAGAGGAACCTTTTCTCTTATCATCGAAGTGTAGATTCCGGCTCTGTCTGTTTCGCCTATTAACATATATCCGATAAGTTTATTGTCTTTAACAAAAAATCTTTTTAAGACGCCTTCTCTTTTTTCTTCAAAGCACTCTCCGTCGTAGCAGCCGGCTGTCATAACATGCAGTCCGAAAAATCCGATGGAGTTCATTGGAATGGCATTGGAAAATTCTTTTTCTCCCCCGGCCATATTCACGCCTGCACAAAATCCCTGCATATAAGCATTGGGTAAGATGGCAAGTACTCTGTTGCCACCGATTGATGCATCATATCCTTCGGAGCAGTCGCCTGCGGCATATATATCTTTTACAGATGTTTCCATCTTCGTATTTACTACTATTCCGCGGTTAACCTCACCTTCGATATTTTTTACCAGGGATATGTTTGCACGAACACCGATTGCGAGTACCAATACATCAAACTCAACTTCCTTGCCGCTCTTCATATATGCTTTGTTTGATTCAAACTTTGTCGCACTGTCAGAAAGCAGAAACTTTATTCCGTTTTCTTCGAGATGTTTTTGCATTATGCCTGCACATTCTGCATCAAGAATACTTGATAAAATTCGATCTGCCAAATCGCATACGGTAATTTCTTTAACAAGATCTTTTATTCCTTCTGCGCATTTAAGTCCGATAAGACCTGCACCGACTATAAGAACTCTCGACTCAGGATTAATTGCTTCCTTTAATGAAAGAGCATCATCAAGTGTCATAAAAGAAAACTTTTTTTGAACACTGTCCAATCCTTCAAAAGGAGGAACAAAAGGTGATGAACCGGTGCTTACGCAAATCTTGTCATAAGAAATTTTCTCTTCGTTGTCCAAAGATATTTCTTTTTTATCGGCATCGATTTTTGTTGCTGAGATTCCGGGAAAAAACGATACATTGTTTTTCTCATAAAAATCTTCGCCTCGGTATTTCATTCTTTCAACATCGGTCTTACCTTCTAAAAGATAAGAAATCAAAGGCCTTGAATATACTTTATATTTTTCTTTGGAAATTAAAGTTATCTTTCCCTCAGAATCAATGCTTCTGATTCCTTCTATACATCCTGCAGCAGCGGTGCCGTTTCCAATAATTACATATTCGCTCATATTAACCTCTTTCCTCGTAAACGATTGCTTTGTTGGGGCAACCTGTTACGCAAGCGGGTTCACCGCATGAATTCTTTACGCAAAGTTCGCACTTTTGCATTGTGCCTTCTTCAGAGGGAGCAAGCGCACCGTAAGGACAGACTAGAACACAGGTAAGACATCCGACACATTTGCTTCTGTCGATGGTAACTACTCCGTTTTCTTTACTGATGGCTCCCGCTATACAGCTCTTTATACACATCGGATCTTCGCAATGTCTGCAGGATACTCCGTATGATATTTTTTCGTCTCCTTCAACATGGATTCTCGGAAAAATCTTTTTTCCTTTAAGGGCATCCGCCATGTCTTTAAGTCCCAAATTGGCAAATGCACAGTTATATTCGCAAAGGTGGCATCCGAGACACCACTCTTCATTAACATATACTCTTTTCATAATTGGCTCCGTTTATCGAAATTTTTACTTAACCGAATTTTATATGCTGCCGGCATTTATTCACCGGCATGTGAGATTCCTAAAATCTCAAGTTCCTTCTCGTTAAGACCTACACCTCGAAGCATCAGTCTGTTGCCTTTTAATGCTTCGATTGAGTTGATTCCCATGCCGCCCATCAATTCCTTTATTTCATGGCGCCATGCAGTCATAAGATTGACAAGTCTCTCGCTTCCGATATCCGGATTCAATCTCTTAACAAGATCGGGGCGCTGTGTTGCAATACCCCAGTTGCACTTGCCGCTTTGACACGTACGGCAGAGGTGACATCCCAAAGCAAGCAATGCTGCTGTCGCAACGTAACATGCATCGGCGCCGAGTGCAATGGCTTTGATTACATCCGAAGCACTTCTTATGGAACCGCCGACTACAAGAGAAACAGTGTTTCTGATACCTTCATCTCTGAGTCTTTGATCCACACTTGCAAGTGCAAGTTCAATCGGAATACCTACATTGTCCCTGATTCTCGTGGGTGCCGCACCGGTACCTCCTCTGAATCCGTCGATTGCTATAATATCCGCACCGCTTCTTGCAATTCCGCTTGCGATGGCGGCGATATTGTGAACCGCAGCAACCTTGACTATTACGGGCTTCTTGTATTCGGTTGCTTCCTTTAATGAAAATACAAGCTGTCTTAAATCTTCAATGGAATAAATATCATGATGAGGTGCAGGGGAAATTGCATCCGAGCCTTCGGGTATCATTCTTGTTTTGGATACATCACCGACTATTTTTGCACCCGGCAGATGTCCGCCGATACCGGGCTTTGCGCCCTGTCCCATCTTTATTTCAACTGCTGCTCCGGCTTTAAGATAATCTTCATGTACACCGAAACGTCCCGACGCAACCTGAACAATGGTGTTGGGTCCGTATACGTAGAAATCTTCGTGAAGACCGCCTTCGCCTGTATTGTAAAGAATGCCGAGTTCCGTAGCTGCTCTTGCAAGCGATGCGTGAGCATTGTAACTTATCGAACCGTAGCTCATGGCTGAAAACATTACAGGCATTGAAAGTTCAAGCTGAGGCGGAAGACTGCATTTAAGATTCCCGTTTTCATCTCTTTCAATCTCTCCGTTTTTCTTTCCGAGGAAAACTCTTGTTTCCATCGGCTCACGAAGAGGATCGATGGGAGGGTTCGTAACCTGGGATGCATTGATTAAAATCTTGTCCCAATAAACAGGAAGTGGTTTGGGATTACCCATTGAAGAAAGCAATACTCCTCCGCTTCCCGCCTGTTTGTAAATCTCTTTAATCGTATCGTTTTGCCAGTTGGCATTTTCTCTTAATGTGCAATCGCTCTTAACGATCTTTAAAGCTCTTGTCGGGCAAAGCGATACGCATCTTTGACAATTGACGCATTTTGTTTCGTCGCTTATCATTACATTTTTTTCTTCGTTATATGAATGAACTTCATTCGCACATTGTCTTTCGCAAACTCTGCAGGCAATGCATCGATTTTCATTTCTGACTACTTCGAATTCAGGATATATATACCTAATGCTCATTAGTATGCACCATCCTTTACTTTGATGATTACAGGTTCGCCGCCTGTGGGTGCCCAGATGTTTTCGGCATCCGGTTCCATGGATCTTATTGCCGCTTCTTCGCTCGCAATGTAAACCTTGTCGTCTTTTTCACCGACTACCATGGATCTTAATTTAAGTCTGTCATTTAATGCCATGAGTCCGCCGTCAAATCCGAGTACTATCGAGAAAGGACCTGTAACAAGGAGACTCGGAAACATCGTTCTTAAATACGTAAGTCTTTCTCTCTCTGCGGGGTCGCTCTTTCCTTCGATTGTGCTCCAGAAAGGTGCTGCGATAACACCGGCCGCTTCTTTTAAGGTAAGACCTTTAACTCTTATGAGATAATCCATAATGTATGTGATTACTTCGGTATCTGTCTGAAGATTGCACTTGTATCCGAACATTTCGATAAATCTTCTGTTGGCATCATAGGAAGAAATTTCTCCGTTATGCACTATCGAATAATCTAACAGTGTGAAAGGATGCGCTCCTCCCCACCATCCGGGAGTATTGGTGGGATATCTTCCGTGAGCCGTCCACGAATAACCTTCGTATTCTTCCAGTCTGTAAAACACTCCTACATCTTCGGAAAAACCGACCGCCTTGAATGCACCCATGTTTTTGCCGCTTGAAAATACAAACGCACCTTTCATCTCGGTATTGATTTTCATAACGCTTCTTGCAACAAATTCCTTTTCGTCTGTCTGCATTTTTTCCATCATCGACTTAAGGGGTGTTACAAAATATCTCCATATATCGGGTTCGTTTGTAATCTGTGGAATTTTTCTTGTCGGAATTATTTCTGATTTGACGATTTCAAATCTCTCTTTAAGAAACACTTCACAGTTCTTTCTTGTGTCTCTGTCATCAAAGAACATGTGGAATGCATAGAAATCTTTGTATTCGGGATAGATTCCGTATCCGGCGAATCCGCCTCCCAATCCGTTTGATCTGTCATGCATGGGTTTCATGCATTCATATATTTTTTGTCCGGACATTCTGTTGCCGTCTTTTGAAATGACTGCAGCAATAGCACAACCGGATGGTATTCTGACTTCGCCTTCTCTTTTCATAACAAATCTTCCTTTCGCTATATGTCCTGTTTATTGTACATATACTATATATTGAAGTAAAAAAGAAAAAGGCGCTCATTCAAACACGATTCCGTGTTTAAACGAACACCTTTGCTCATTTGCGAGTAATATACACCACATTTATTTTTCTTGTCAATAGCGGTTTTAAAAATTTTTTCAGAAAACAAAAAGTATAATGTAAAAAAGAATTATTCCTCCGATTAAGATCATGGCCAGCGAAACTCCCGCCAGGATATGATCGACTGCAGTGAATGTGTTGGCCGGTTTTCTTCCGGTCGGACTTAAGAAAAGAATTGCTCCCGCAATCAGCAAAAGAGCTATTGCACCGACATTCAAAAGAGATCTTTGGAAGACCTGCGTATCAATAAACAAAACTTCTCCGTAATATCCCAGATTATATCCTTCCGCCACATAATTATTTCCGTATTCGGAAAGTTTTTGTTTGGAATCGCTGTTCGCTTTTGCAACTTTTCCTTTTATATGCTGCATGGGATTGTCGGATGCTTTTTCAGCGAGTTTTTTATTTGCTCTTATATAATAAACGGTATCATTCTCATCATCAAAAGCCACATAGAATCTTTCCGTTCCCGTGGGGATAAGATTAATCGAATGATCTATTCTGTATATGTTCGTATTGTGAACATACAAATCTCCCTCGACATATTGTCCTCTTTGAAGAACACCTTCTATCGGATCGGGTTGTATGATGCCGCTAAGCATTATCACATTTTTTATGGCAAGTGCCGATGAACAAAGCAGTCCGATTGCAATCAAAGCCAGACTGATAATTCCCGTAATTTTGTTTTTCATATATTTAATTCCCCTTTTCTTTCTTATCGTATTTTACCAAAACAGAATCGTTCGGAAAATATTTTTTTGAAAAACAGTTGACAAATATTTTTTGCTGATGTAGTATTCAAAACGTGAAGACGAAGCGATTCGAATTACTTTCGACCTGAGTCTTTTCCAAATAGGTCAATTTAATAGATGTGATAAAGGCAATGGCGTCTTTAATGGAAGTGGTATTACTTTATCCATTAAAGGCCTTTTTCTTTTTTACACACAAATTTTAAGGAGGATTTTTTATTATGTCTTATGTTGATGAGGTACTGGAGAAAATCAAAAAAAGAGATGCTGATCAGCCCGAATTCATCCAGGCTGTAACAGAAGTTCTCGATTCACTTCGCCCCGTGATCGATCAGGATGAAGCAAAGTATCGTAAGCTTGCAATCTTGGAGAGAATCACAGAACCCGATCGTCAGATTATGTTCAGAGTTCCCTGGGTAGATGACAACGGACAGGTTCAGGTTAACAGAGGTTTCCGTGTACAGTTTAACAACGCTATCGGACCTTACAAGGGAGGTTTAAGACTTCACCCTTCAGTAAACTTGGGTATCATTAAGTTCCTTGGTTTCGAGCAGATCTTCAAGAACTCACTTACAACACTTCCCATCGGCGGCGGTAAAGGTGGTTCGGATTTCGATCCCAAGGGTAAATCAGATCGTGAAATCATGGCATTCTGCCAGAGCTTCA
>DFEM01000089.1 GCA_002369155.1 Lachnospiraceae bacterium UBA3802
CTCAAGAGATGATGCAGGTAAGTTCCTTGAAGCTTACTATGATACAAAGATTTTTGAGAATGATCCTTTTGCTAAGCTTGATCAGACAGGCGTCGGCAAACTTATGGAGATGGCTATTAAACTCGGAAAACCCGTTAATCCCAATCTTCATATCGGTATCTGCGGCGAGCACGGCGGAGATCCTCAGTCAGTTGAATTCTGCAACAAGATCGGACTTGATTATGTTTCATGTTCACCTTTCAGAGTTCCCATTGCAAGACTTGCTGCTGCACAGGCTGCAATTAACGCTAAATAATTTTATGATTTTAAAGGGAAAGCTTTTTGCTTTCCCTTTTTTTAATTCGGTTTTTTCTGTTATAGTAAATGTATAACAAAAACTGATTAGAAAGATTTCGAAATTTGAAAAGAATATTTCTGACTGTTTGATAAAATAAAACAAAAAGGGGTATGGAAAGGAAGAAAATATGGAAAATTTTGAATTTTATTCACCTACATTTTTTGAATTCGGAAAAGATACTGAGAACAAAGCAGGTGAGCTTGTTAAGAGGTTCGGGGGTAACAAGGTGCTTATTCATTACGGCGGAGGCAGTGTGGTAAGATCCGGTCTTCTCGACAGAGTTAAGTCTTCGCTTGATAATGAAAACATTCCGTATGTTGAACTTGGCGGCGTTAAACCCAATCCAAGAAGCGGCCTTGTTTATGAAGGCATAGATTTATGTAAAAAAGAAAACGTGGATTTTGTACTTGCAGTAGGAGGGGGAAGCGTTATCGATTCATCCAAGGCTATCGCTGCAGGTGTTGTATATGACGGTGATTTTTGGGATTTTTATCAGGGCAAAAGAATTGAAAAGGCTTTAAATATCGGTACAATTCTTACAATTGCAGCCGCAGGAAGCGAAGGAAGCCCCGATTCCGTTATAACCAAAGAAGAAGGGATGTTTAAAAGAGGAGCAAGCGGAGATGCTATAAGACCTAAGTTCAGTATTCTTAACCCTGCTCTTACGCAGACTCTTCCATCTTTCCAGAGTGCTGCAGGCATTACCGATATAATGGCTCATCTTTATGAAAGATATCTTACCAACTCAACTGAAGTTGAAGTTACAGACAGACTTATCGAAGCATTGCTTCTTACAATGAAACATGAAGGACCAAGAGTTATAGAAAATCCCGACAATTACGATGCAAGAGCAAATATTATGTGGGCCGGAATGATGGCTCATAACAATTCCTGCGGTGTCGGAAGAAGTCAGGACTGGAACAGCCATACAATAGAACATGAACTTTCTGCATTATATGATTGCGCACATGGTGCAGGTCTTGCGGTTACAATGCCTGCCGTATTTACATATACAATGAATCATAATGTAATGCGTTTCGCTAAGGCTGCAGTAAGGATCTGGGGTTGCCAGATGGATTTTGAACATCCTGAAGTAACAGCCAAAGAAGGAATTGAAGCGTTCAGAAATTATCTTATTTCCATCGGAATGCCAAAGAACTTCGAGGAACTCGGAGCAAAAGAAGAAGATATTCCAAAACTTGTAAATGTACTTTGCAGAGGAGACGGAAGAGAAGGGACCATTTCCGGATTTGTTACATTGAATGAAGAAGACTGTACAAAGATTTATAAGATGATGGTTTAATTCTTTCAATCGAAAGAATCTTTTAACAGATAATTCTGTATATTTTTTGAATTACGTATTTATTTATGGAGAACATAATGAAGAAAAAAGCTTTATTTATAGGCGGCACAGGCACAATAAGTACCGCAATAGTAAAAAGACTTGTAAATGAACTTGATTGGGAAGTTTATGTATTAAACAGAGGCAACAGAAACAGTATTTTGCCCGATGGAGTACATCAGATAATTGTCGATATTAATGATGAAAAAGATGTATTGGACAAATTGGGCGATCTGTATTTTGATTCGGTATGCGAATTTATAGGATTTACTCTCCCCCAAATCGAAAGAGATTACAGATTATTTGCAGGAAGATGCAAGCAGTATATTTTTACCAGCTCCGCATCCGCATACCATAAGCCATCTGCATCTTATATTATTACCGAAGGAACGACCCTTTCCAATCCGTATTGGCAGTACTCGAGAGACAAGATTGAATGTGAGGAATATCTTTTAAAACAATATAAGGAAAAAGGATTTCCCATAACAATCGTTCGTCCCAGTCATACTTATGATGAAAGAAATATTCCTCTCGGGGTTCATGGCAAAAAAGGCTTCTGGCAGGTAATAAAAAGAATGCAGGAAGGAAAACCCGTTTTAATTCAGGGTGACGGAACAAGCCTTTGGACACTTACGTGGAATGCAGATTTTGCTCTGGGTTATACCGGTCTTATGGGTAATCGCCATGCAATCGGCGAAGCATTCCAGATAACATCTGACGAAACGCTCACGTGGAATCAGATTTATGAAACAATTGCTGACGCCTTGGGTGTTAAACTTAATGCATATCATGTTTCTACTGATTTTTTAAGAGCAACAGGAGATAAGTACGGTTTTGATTTTACGGGTTCGCTTCTTGGAGATAAGTCTGTATCTGTTGTTTTTGACAACAGTAAATTAAAAAAGATTGTTCCCGATATGTGCACAAAAGTAAGATTTGATACGGGAGTCAGAATAGCTCTTGATTATGTTTTAAGTCATCCAGAGTGCCAAACGGAAGATGAAGAGTTCGACAATTACTGCGATAAAGTGATTGAAGTCCTTGAAAATGCCAAAAAGAATATCTGAATACAAACTTCTTATTGAACTTTTAAGCATTATTCGCGGGAGACAGATTATGAAAAAATACATTTCCGTATACGAGAAAATTAAAAAAGATATTGTAGAAGGAATATATAAGAAAAATACAAAACTTCCATCCAAAAGAAATCTCGCAGACCTTCTTGGCGTGAGTCTTATTACCATAGAACATGCAATAGAACTTCTTGATGAAGAAGGATATATAGAATGCAAAGAAAAAAGCGGGTATTTTGTATTATATGAATCCGGCAATTATTACGGCGATTCTTTAATAAAAGACAATTCTTCGAAGGATGCTTTGTTAAATACCGACGAGAATTCATATAATACTGTCAGTACTAATGATAAGTCTTTTGAAGATAATTATTTTATTTCGTATGATATTTATGCCAAAACCGTAAGAAAAGTACTGTCTTTGTATCAGGATGAAATACTTATTAAATCACCATCGTTTGGAAATGAAAAACTGAGAAAATCAATCAGCGATTATTTGCTTCGAAGCAGAAGAATAAAAGTATCTCCCAAACAGATAATAATCGGAGCGGGTGCGGAATACCTATACGGTCTTATAGTAAGAACATTCGGCAATGATGTTATTTACGGAATAGAAACACCCGGCTACAGAAAGATTAAAGAGGTATATCAAACCGACGGAGCAAAAGTGGAAACCCTGAAACTGGGAAAGGATGGAATATTAAGGTCCGAATTATCCAAAACCAAAGCCGATATTCTTCATGTTTCGCCATTCAGAAGTTATCCGACGGGTGTAACGGCATCTGCAGTGAAAAAGAATGAGTACATACAATGGGCAAAAAATAATGACGGATTAATTGTAGAAGATGATTTCGAATCCGAATATACTCCGTCGAAAAAGCATGTCGATACGATTTTTTCCATGGAAAACGAAGGAAGAGTAATATATGTAAATTCCTTTACCAGAACGATTGCGCCTTCCGTCAGAATGGCATATATGCTGATCCCTGAAAGAATGATTAATCTTTTTATTGATAAAATCGGTATATATTCCTGTCCTGTTGCAACACTCGAACAGCTTACGGTTTCTTGTCTCTTGGATAACGGGGATTTTGAAAGACACATCAACAAAGTAAGAAGAAATTTAAGAAACAAATAAACACAAAAGGACGCTCAATGGACAAGTAAAAGACAACTATATGATTGCTTGGAAAATGCTTAAAAATAAGTCTAAAATCTCATTTATTTTTTTAAAGATAAATATATAATATAAATTGTAAACAGAATAATCAGGGGAATTAAAAATGGGTGAAGACTCGAATACAAATAAGGGTTTCAGAAGATTCCTGAAACTGGCAATTTTTTATCTTCTTTTTGTTGTTATAAACATCGGATTAAACAGACTCTGCGGTCTGCTTCATTTACCATTGTTTCTTGATAACGTCGGTACACTTTTGGCTGCCGCGCTCGGCGGTTATCTTCCCGGCATTATAGTCGGATATTCATCAAATATTTTCAATTCGGCATTTGATCCTGCCAACGCTTATTACGCTGTCTTAAGTGTATTAATAGCTGTTACGGGAAGATTTTTCTATGACAAGGGATATTTTGACAAATTCCACAAGGCTATTATTACAATACCTGTCTTTGCTCTTATCGGCGGCGTGTTCGGCTCTCTGCTTACATATTTTATGTATGGTTTCGGAATCGGTGAAGGAATTTCCGCTCCTTTTGCGCAATCTTTATTGGCAAGCGGAAAATTGAATGTTTTCTGGGCTCAGATGATTTCCGATGTTGTGATTGACCTTGTCGATAAAGCAATCACTGTAGTAATTGTGTTTGTAATTATCAAACTTGTTCCGTATAAGTTTGTTTCGGCTCTTGCTTTGGTTGACTGGAGACAGAGACCGCTTAACAAAGATGAGATAAAAGAAGTTAACAAAACAGAAATCAGAAAAGCTCCGCTTAGAACGAAACTGGTTATTACCTTTGGTATAATGATGGTCTTCGTTGCCCTTGTTACAACTTCCATAAGTTACCTTCTTTATCAAAGATTTGCTGTTACTCAGTATACTTATACAGCAAAAAATATTGCAAGCGTTGTTGCTGCCACGGTTGACGGAGACAGAGTGGATGATTATTTCGTGGAAGGCACAGGATCCGCAGATTATGCGGATACAATGAATAAATTAAGAAAGATTTACGAAAGTTCACCCAATATAAAATATATCTATGTATATAAGATTGAACCGGACGGATGTTACGTTGTATTTGATTTGGATACTGAGGATACGGAGGGCGGAAAACTCGGCGATTTCGTACCTTTTGATGAATCTTTCCTTGATAAAGTTCCTCTTCTTTTATCAGGTCAGGAAATTGAACCGGTTATCTCGAATGATACTTTCGGTTGGCTTCTTACCGATTATGAACCTGTATACAATTCCAATCATAAATGCGTATGTTATGCAGCGGCAGATATAAGCATGGAAGAGGTTACAACAAACGGTATCAGTTTCCTTGCAAAAGTATTATCGCTTTTCCTGGGATTCTTTATCATGATAATCGTGTTTGCGATGTGGTATATGCAGTATCATTTGACATACCCCATCGATGCAATGACTTATGCCGCAAGAAATTTTGCGTATAACAGCGACGAAGAAATGGATACCGGTGTCGAAAGAATTAAAGACTTAAAGATTATTACCGGTGATGAAATCGAAAATCTTTATGAATCTTTATCCAAAACTTTCGGTGAAACGGTCGGCTATCTTGAAGATGTTAAAAATAAAAGCGAAGAAATCAATAAGATGCAAAACGGTCTTATTTATATTATGGCCGATCTCGTCGAGAGCCGTGACAAGAGTACCGGGGACCATATCAGAAAGACAACCGCTTATGTTAATTTGATTTTGGCAAAATTAAAAGAGAAGGGTGAATTTAAAGATATTCTTACTGATGAATATATTTACGAAGTTTCAAATTCCTCGCCTCTTCATGATGTAGGAAAGATAAAAGTATCCGATTTGATTCTTAACAAACCGGGACGCCTGGATGATGAAGAATTTAAGAAGATGCAGATTCATACAATCGAAGGCGAGAAAATAATCGAAAACGCGATGAAGATTTCTTCTACCTCGGATTATCTTAAAGAAGCCAAAAACATTGCAGCATATCATCATGAGAAGTGGGACGGTACAGGTTATCCTTACGGATTAAAAGGCGAAGACATTCCTTTGTCTGCAAGAATAATGGCAGTTTCAGATGTATTTGATGCTTTGATTTCTGCCAGGGTTTACAAGCCTGCAATGAAATTCGAAGATGCGATGAGAATCATAAAAGAAGGCTCCGGAAAACATTTCGATCCCGTAATTGTAAACGCTTTTGTTGACGCCGAAGAAGAGGTTAAAAAAATAGCTGAAGAACATAAGAAAATATTTGAATCATAAATGATTTTAATTGCCTGGATTTTTCTTTGGCCTTATAATCTTTTTTGTATATATTAAATAAGGACGGAGAAAAATATGTCCGAAGCAGACAAAGTTTTTAAAAAATCTTACAAATGTCCGATATGCGATTCCAATTTTAAAAGTCTTACCGTAAAACAGGGTAAAGCCAGAATGATTGATACGGATATCGATTTAAAAGTTAATTACAGGGATATAGAACCTCTGAAATACGATATTATTCTTTGCCCGGTATGCGGATATGCTGCTTTGGAAAGATATTTCGACAGGGTTTCGGCTTTTCAGAGAAAAAATATTATCGATAAAATCTGTCAGTCTTTTCGATATGTATTTGAAGACAAAGATGAATTTGATTACGACGATGCGATTACCAGATACAAATTTGCTTTTTTAACCAGTCAGGTTAAAATGTCCAAACATTCCGAATTCGGATTTTTGTGCCTTAAAATGGGTTGGCTATACCGTTCATACGCAAATTCGCTTGATGAGAAGATGCAAAAGAAAAAGGCTGAATTAAAGGAACAGGAAAAGAATTATTTAAATAATGCTTTCAATTATTTTGAAACGGCAAGAGCAAAAGAGCAGAGCCCGATCTGTGGTATGGATGAACTGACATTTGATACATTGCTTGCAAGCCTTTGCGTTGAACTTCAAAAGAAGGAAGAAGCAAAAAAATATATGAGCATTATTCTCTCAAACAGGAATGCTACCAAGAGAGTAAAAGACAAGATTTTTGATTTGAAAGAACTTCTTGATTCCGAGAACGGTGAAGATGAGGAATAAAATAAAGAAAAAATTGGTTTACATATTTATTTCTTTATGATATTATTTCATTTGTATGCGAACCGATTCTAAGTTGTTTGACGACTCCGACTTTCAACTTGGTATTGGCAGTAAATATTTATAAGGAGGAAAACAAAATGATTTCTAAAGAGAAGAAGCAGGCAGTTATTGCCGAATATGCTCGTTCTGAAGGCGATACAGGTTCACCTGAAGTACAGATCGCAGTTCTTACAGCTCGTATTCAGGAACTCACAGAGCATATGAAGAAGAATCCCAAGGATTTCCATTCTAACAGAGGTCTTCTTAAGATGGTTGGTCAGCGTCGTGGCTTACTTAACTACCTTAAGAACACAGATATCGAAAGATATCGTGCTCTTATCGAGAAACTCGGACTTAGAAAATAATTATTACAGGCGGGCAATAAATTTGTCCGCCTTAATGCGTTTAAGTATACCTGATAAGGTAACACGGCAGAAGATATTTCCGAAGCCACTGAAAGGATTACGAAATAAGATGATATTTGGTGATGTTTTCAGTAGTTTCGGCACTTCTGCCTTGAAATATAAAATATTAAAGGAGAAGAATAATGGCATTTAAAACATTCAGTCTTGAACTTGCCGGACGTACATTATCCGTAGATATCGGAAGAGTAGCGGCTCAGGCAAACGGTGCCGCTTTTATGCATTACGGCGACACAACGGTTCTTTCTACTGCTACAGCTTCCGAGAAGCCCAGAGACGGAATCGACTTTTTCCCTCTTTCAGTAGAATATGAGGAGAAATTATACTCTGTAGGTAAAATTCCCGGAGGTTTCAACAAAAGAGAAGGCAAGGCAAGTGAGAACGCAATTCTTACAAGCCGTGTAATTGACCGTCCCATGAGACCTTTGTTTCCCAAGGATTACAGAAATGACGTTACACTTAACAACCTCGTAATGAGCGTTGATCCCGAGTGTCGTCCCGAACTTGTGGCTATGCTCGGATCGGCAATCGCTACATCAATTTCGGATATTCCTTTCTGCGGACCCTGTGCTACTACACAGATCGGTCTTGTTAACGGAGAATTTATCGTTAACCCCAACCAGGAACAGTGGAAAAACGGCGACATGCAGTTAACAGTTGCTTCTACAAGCGAAAAAGTTATCATGATTGAAGCCGGTGCAAACGAAGTTCCCGAAGCAAAGATGATTGAAGCTATTTACAAGGCTCATGAAATCAACCAGACAATCATTGCATGGATTAATCAGATTGTTGCAGAAGTAGGAAAGCCCAAACATGAATATGAGTCATGCGCTATTCCCGAGGAACTTTTTGCAAAGATGAAAGAAATCGTAACTCCCGAAGAAATGGAAGTTGCCGTATTTACAGATGAAAAGCAGAAGAGAGAAGAGAACATCAGTGTCATCACTGAAAAACTCGAAGAAGCTTTTGCAGAAAATGAAGAATGGCTTGCTATTTTAGGTGAAGCTATTTATCAATACGAGAAGAAGACAGTAAGAAAGATGATTCTTAAAGATCACAAGCGTCCCGACGGTCGTGAGATTACTCAGATCAGACCTCTTGCTGCAGAAGTAGACATTATCCCCAGAGTTCATGGTTCATCCATGTTTACCAGAGGACAGACACAGATTTGTGATGTATGTACACTTGCTCCTTTATCGGAAGTTCAGAAGATTGACGGACTTGATGATAACGAAACAAGCAAGAGATATATGCATCAATACAACTTCCCTGCATACTCTGTAGGTGAGACAAAGGTTTCAAGAGGACCCGGACGTAGAGAAATCGGACACGGTGCTTTGGCAGAAAGAGCACTTATTCCCGTACTTCCTTCAGAGGAAGAATTCCCTTATGCAATCCGTTGCGTATCCGAGACTTTTGAATCAAACGGTTCAACATCGATGGCTTCAACCTGTGCATCATGTATGTCTCTTATGGCTGCAGGTGTTCCCATCAAGAAGATGGTTGCAGGTATTTCCTGTGGTCTTGTAACAGGCGAGACAGATGATGATTTTATTCTTCTTACTGATATCCAGGGCCTTGAAGACTTCT
>DFEM01000168.1 GCA_002369155.1 Lachnospiraceae bacterium UBA3802
CATAGATGGTATTTTCGACTTCATTCTTATTTACGCCGAAGCTGCTGGATGAATTTCCCTGTGGGTCCATGTCTATAAGAAGTACTTTCTTACCAAGTTCACCCAGGGAAGCGGACAGGTTTACTGCCGTACAAGTCTTTCCGACTCCGCCTTTTTGATTGGCTATTGCTATGCCTTTGCCCATTTTTCTCTCCTTACCCCTTTTATGTTTCGTTTCTTTTGCAATTTGTTTCCGTAATTTCCTTCCCTGACTTTCGTTTTTCATGTTTCATGTTAAACTTTTCAGGTCGGCTTATTCATAATAACATTATTGGATGTCTTTATCTATATAAAAAATTTCCAATTTTATATTTTTATTTTCTTTTTAACTGTCGTTTTTTACTTTGAAAATTCCTTGACAACTTCTGATTTCCGTAATTAATATGTTCTGTCTCTGTCTTCGATTATATGTAAAGTCTCTTTTGTTGCTAGGATTTCATCTATTCTTTCAGGAATAAAACTTGGTTTGATGTTTGATTTTTTAATTTCTTCGACGCTTAACCAGATCAATTCCTCGCCTTCATCGTTGACTTTTCGAAAAGGTCCTTTATCATCTGTTTTCATCAGATAATAGAATTCGAGAACATGGCAGTTCTTTCCTTCTATATTTCCGCCTTTTCCGTCAAAAAAATTCTCGCAGACAACACAAAGTCTCTCTGCTTTTGCTTTGATTCCGGCTTCCTCGAATACTTCTCTTTCAATACATTCGGCTGATGTTTCTTTGATATGTACCGCTCCTCCGATCATGTAATAATAATCTCCGAAATTACTGTTTATGAAAAGGTATTTTCCTTCATGTTCTATAAATGCACCGGTTCTGTATCTGAACCAGTTATCCGTATTATGTATTGCAATATCTTCTGCCATGATTGTTTCCTTTCCATAAATTTTGTTCTTGTTATATAAAATAATATATATTATTATATGTCTGTATTCTTTACTATATCTTGTGAGAAACAATAATTTTGTTTCACATGAAACATACTAGATATATACTTGATGCTTTTAATGTTTCACATTATTTATCAAAATCTTGTTGATAATGTTTCACGTGAAACATATATCTTGATTTTTGGTAATCCAGTAAGAGAAAATGTTTCACGTGAAACAACAACATCTAGATTATTCTAAAAATCAATATCTAGAATTTATACTCATCTTTAAGGATTTCAAGTTCCAAAACCTTAATCATTTCTTTGTTACAATCACAAAGAGAATCTTCCAAGATTTCAGATTTATGAAAGCCGCAGGATAAATAGCAGTTAAGTGCGGGTAAATTATTTTCAAAAACTCCGATAGTAACCCTTTCAGCTTTTAGAATTTCAAAAGAATATTTAAGTCCAAGCTTTAGCATCTTTTGACCGATTTTTTGACCGCGTCTGTTATTATCAATAATAACCCATCCGAATCTTAATATTCGATTATTGCCATTAATATATCTTATAATAAAATGGCCGACCGGTCCGTCATCATCTGCAACAGTCAACGGATAGAAATTATCTGCCTCTTCGCAATCACCGTTATTATTAAAATATTTATCATTTATAATTTCAGGGGTAATCGGAAATTGACCAAATCGTTCTCCTCCCCATAACGAAAATATTTCTTCATTATTTAACCAGGAGATTATATATTCAGCATCATTCTTTTTGTAAGGTCTGAGTCTAAGCATAATTTTCCCCTCCGAACAATTAATAATATAAAATCAATGAACTAAAAAATATGGAGCAAAAATAAAAAGAAACTAAATAAGAAAGCGAAAAATAAAAAGCAATTTTTTCAAGGATATAAATATACCCTTGAATCACAGCGGTTTTTTTGTAGGTGTGCCTGCTTTACGAGGAAATCTCTCTTCAGTATTTTTGATCTTTTTTATGCAGACATTGCTTCTTGAAAAATCAGAACCGGGAAGAATAAAATCAACGGTATCTGAAATTTTGCCTCCGAGCATTCCTACGGCATTTTTTGATTGAATTATTTCCTCGGAAGAATTACCGGATTTATATGAAACAAATAATCCTCCGACTTTTACGAAAGGAATACAGTATTCACTGAGTACACTTAAATTTGCTACAGCTCTTGAAACAACTATATCAAAATTTTCTCTGTACTTTGAATCGTGACCGAGTTCTTCTGCCCTGGCATGAATAGCGCAGATATTATCAAGATGTAATTCATCAATTACGATATTTAGAAAATCAATCCTTTTGTTAAGCGAATCAGCTAAAGTAATCTTAAGATTTGGAAATGCAATTTTTAAAGGTATACCCGGAAACCCTGCACCGGTACCCATATCAAGCAAAGTATAATTTTCATCTCCCAAATCTTTAATACATTTAATAAGGGATAAAGAATCAAGAAAATGTTTCTTATATATTTCATCAACATCCGTTATGGCAGTAAGATTAATCTTTTGATTCCACTCAAGAAGCAAATCTTTATATCTGTCAAAAAGATTAAGCTGCTCTTTGGAAAGAACAATATTCCATTCGTTTAAATCATTAACAAACTGATTCATATAGCCTCATTAAAAAATATCTGAAAACAAACAATTGCAAATCAAAAAAGAATTGAAAATAAAATCAATGAAAAAAGATTTTAAAAGAATTTTTTATATGTCCAATAAACGGGACATATAAATTAAATACTGTTTATCTGTTGAAAATCGGTATAACCTTATATATAAAACAAGATTAATGAATTAGAAATTTAAATAATTATTTCAGAGACATTACATAAACCTGGCAAGGATTTGCTTCATCCCATAAGAGAGGAAACACTTCAAACTCTTTAAATCCAAGAGACTGATAGAAAAGATTGGTCTTGTCATAATCATCATAAACACCCATCTTAACTGTCTTAACCTGCATGAAAGAATAACCTTTTTCAACGGCAATTTCTTTTGCATATTTAAATAAAGATTTTCCGACACCTTTTCTGTGATACTCCTGAAGCACTCCCATTACTGCGAGTTCAACAGTTTCTTTACCGGTTTCTTTAAGACATAAAAAACCGATCGGTTTATCGTCCTCGAAAGCTGCGACCATTATTTCGTCTGCGCTTTCTTTAATATATTGTTCTCTGGTCTCGGGTATTTCAAACCAGTCAAACAGAGACTCCAAAATCAGTCTCGCAATTCGCATTTTCTCTTCTATATCATTTATCTGTGAAATCATTTATTTTCCTCTTATATAAATTTCTTTTTTGTATCAGATACAAAATATATTTTTACATATATAAATTGTATCATAATATATGTCCAATAAATCGTACATATGAATCAAATAGAAGATACATAAAAAACAATCGTATCTTTTCCGTTAAATCGAACATAATTAACAATTACGGTCGGAAAAGTATGAACATCAAAGTCATTGCAATAATACCATTCCTCACCCTGAAGATAAGACGTATCAATTTCGCTCATACCGTCGGGTGTAAATGTATCATCCAATAACCAGTTGTATTCTTTAAAGATTCTTTCTCCCTCTTCTTCGGACAAAGTAATAATTCCTCTGTACGAAGGATCCGTAGGTCCCATTGAAAAATTCTTTCCAAACATGGTGTATGCTACTCTTATGGTCTCATACTTACATCCTTTAACATCATCCAAATCCTCAGTAATTTTTTTTATAAAAGCAGTACCCGATCCGGTTGTTATTATTTCCTGAGGGTCAGCTGAGCAGGCAGATAATGAAAAGAATAAAATTATTGATAATATAAAGCATGAAATTTTATTAATTCCCAAAAAATTCTTTTTCATTTTTTACCTCCCAACAGAGGCAAGATATATCAAAAGCACTGAAACATCCGCCGGTGTAACACCGCTTATTCTTGAAGCCTGTCCGACGGACCTCGGTTTAAATAATTTTAACTTCTGTCTTGCTTCAAGTCGTAAGGAAGAAACTTCATCATAATTAATATCTTCCGGTATCAGTTTCTTTTCCATCTTCTTAAACGAAGCAACCTGTCTTTCCTGTCTTTCGATATAACCTTCATATTTTATTCTGATGCAAACCTGTTCGATTATATCGTCGGATAAAGGCTCTCTTTCCTTATCGAAGAACGAAAGATTTTCATATGTAATCTCAGGTCTGCAAAGAAGTTCAGCCAAAGATGTACCGGTACGAAGAGGTGCAGAACCAAGACTTTCAAGATACTCCTGATTTCTGGTTGCAGAACCTACAAAAGTATTTTTGAGTCTCTCTACTTCGGCGGTTATTTTCTCATCTTTGTAAAGCACATAATCATATTGCTCTTTGGTTACAAGACCGACTTCATAACCGATTTTTCGAAGTCTGAAATCTGCATTATCCTGTCTTAAAAGAAGTCTGTATTCGGCTCTTGAAGTCATCATTCTGTAAGGCTCAAGATTTTCTTTGGTTACAAGATCGTCGATCAAAACTCCGATGTATGCTTCGCTTCGATCCAAAATAACAGGCTCTTTTCCCTGAATCTTTCTTGCTGCATTAATACCTGCAATAAGACCCTGCGCCGCAGCTTCTTCATATCCCGAAGATCCGTTAAACTGACCTGCCGAGAAAAGTCCGGACACACCTTTTATCTCGAGTGATAAAGTCAAAAGTCCCGGTGTTAAACAGTCATATTCGATGGCATAAGCGTTTCTTACGATACGGCAATTTTCCAATCCCGGAACTGTTCGATACATTGCAAGCTGAACATCTTCGGGAAGAGAAGAACTCATGCCTCCGACATACATTTCATTTGTATATAATCCTTCAGGCTCGATGAAAACCTGATGTCTTTCCTTGTCTGCAAATTTAACAACCTTGTCTTCAATCGAAGGGCAGTATCTCGGACCCGTTCCTTCAATAATTCCCGCATAAATCGGAGATCGGTCAAGATTCGCTTTAATTATTTTATGTGTCTCTTCATTTGTATATGTTAAGTAACAGGAAACCTGGTCTTTTTGGATATCATCGGGATTGGTGGAGAATGAAAAAGGAATGATTCTTTCATCGCCTTTCTGCTCTTCCATCTTTGAAAAATCAAGACTTCTTTTATCCATTCTTGCAGGAGTTCCGGTCTTAAATCTTCTTAGCGTAACGCCCATTGCATTTAAAGATTCCGACAAATGCGTTGCTGCCTGCAAACCGTTAGGACCTGTGTATGTAATGGCTTCGCCGCATAAACATCTTGCATTTAAATATGTGCCGGAACAGATAATTACAGCCTTGCAAAGATAAGTGGTTCCGGTAAAAATACGAACACCTTTGATGATTTTTTCATCACCGTTTTCGTCAAAAAGAATCTCGCAGACCTCTCCCTGTTTGATGGTAAGATTTTCCTGATTCTCTAGTGTTTCTCTCATCGAGTGCGAATAATCTGCTTTATCCGCCTGTGCTCTTAAAGAATGAACCGCAGGACCTTTTGATAAATTAAGCATCTTTGACTGGATAAAAGTCTTGTCGATATTCTTACCCATCTCTCCGCCGAGTGCATCGAGTTCTCTTACCAGATGACCCTTGCTGGTTCCTCCTACATTCGGATTGCAGGGCATCAGTGCTATGCTTTCAACCGATACCGTAAAAATAACGGTATTAAGTCCGAGTCTCGCACATGCCAATGCAGCCTCGCATCCTGCGTGACCTGCACCGATGACACATACGTCTGTTTCTATTGTCAGATTGTTCTTGTTTTTTTCCATTTTTTTCGTTAATCTCAAACATCAGCGCTCGTTTTTATATTTTTCATTTTTCCATCATAAAAAACTTTTAAAAACAAGCATCAAACATTTTTACCTGATAATCTTTTATTTAAACTCTTTTATCAATAAGAGTCTGTTATCCTGCTCTTCAAAAACGTCATATCCGTTTCTTTTATAAAAGTTAAATGCTCTTTCGTTTGTCTTTTCAACGTGAAGCAAAGATGCCGATACATTAACGGATTTACCGTATTCTTCGGCTTCTTTTAAAAGTGCGTTACCGATTCCGTTTCCGCGATATTTTTCAGAAACGCTGAAATCATCCAGATAAATATAATTCTTTTCTTCACGGTGAACTTCCACGGAAAGAAAACCAATGACTTCGTTTTCCGATTCAGCCACAAAAATAACGTTTTCATTTTCTTCAAAATAATGATCTAAATAACCGTCTTCGTAGCCTTTTACGTCTTCGATATTGTAAATTGTTTTAAGCATTTCAATGAACAAATCGCAAATTCGTTTTTCATCGCTTTTTTTAGCTTTTCTGATTGAATAATTCATTTTTATTATTTACCCATGCAAAATTCCGAGAAAATCTTATCGACAAGATCGTCATTAACTTCTTCACCGATTATTTCGCCTAAAGATGCATATGCACTCATCAGATCTATCGAAAGAAAATCTTCGGGCATGCTGTTTTCTATGGATTCCCTCACTTTTGTCAAAGCTTCATTTGCTTTAATCAGTTCATTTTTCTGGCGAAGATTGGAAACCATTACCTCATCATTAAATGAAAGTTCTCCGTTAAAGAACATGCCTTTAATCAGTTCTATCAGTTCTTCTTTACCTTCACCTGTTGAAGCACTTATCTTTAAGAATTCAGGTTTTATTTCAATATCCTCAAAATGAGATTTTATTTCCTGAACAGTCATCTCCTGCTTAAGATCCTGTTTATTCAAAAGACATATTGTTTTCTTATCTCCAAGCATTGAAATAATTTTATCATCTTCACTGTCGGGATCTTTTGATGAATCTGTAACAAATAAAACCAAATCGGCTTTTTCGATTGCTTTTGAAGAACGTTCAATTCCTATTTTTTCAACCAGGTCATCCGATTCTCTGATGCCGGCCGTATCAATAAGATTTAAAGTAATGCCGCCTATATTTACCGACTCTTCGAGAGTATCTCTTGTAGTACCCGCTATCTCGGTTACTATGGCTCTTTCTTCATTTAAAAACATATTTAAAATAGAAGATTTGCCGGCATTGGGTTTACCTACAATCGCAGTATTGATACCTTCTTTAATAATCTTGCCGTTATCATATGACTTGATTAATACATCTATGTCAGCCTGAATCTTTTTGATATTTTCATTAAGCTCTTCTTCATATCCGTCAAGCGACATATGTTCGGGATCATCAAGTGCGGCTTCTATCCTTGCAATCGATAAAAGAATTTCTTCTCTGATTTTCTTGATTTTCTTATACAAAACACCGTTAAGTACCGAAACGGAATTCTTTCTTGCAAGATCACTCTTTGCAGATATTAAATCCATTACTGCTTCGGCACCGGTTAAATCTATTCTTCCGTTAAGAAAAGCTCTCTTTGTAAACTCTCCGGGTTCTGAAGGACGTGCTCCGTTGGATACAATCAAATTAAATACTTTTTTAAGCACCAAAATACCGCCGTGGCAGTCAATCTCCACGACATCTTCCGTAGTATAAGATCTGGGTGCTTTCATAAGCATAACCAGCACTTCATCAACTATCTCATCACCGTCAACAATGTGACCGTAATGAATTGTATGCGACTCGGACTCCGCAAGCTTTTTCTTATCCGCACCCTTAAAAATCTTATCTGTAATTGTAATCGCGTCTTCACCCGATACCCTGATAATTCCTATACCGGAAGGTGATAATGCAGTACATATAGCTGTTATTGTATCCATACCAATCTCCAGATATGCAATATCTTTTACTTTTTTTTATTATCTGCCTGCTATTATTGTATAAAATATGTTTCATAAAAGTATTAAATGGCCTATACTCTTTGAAAACTCATATGTTGTTGAACAGAATATATGCTCATCATGTTTTTTTGAATGGGGCATATGCTCTGTGAGAACAACCTTTTGCCGTGAGTACTTAGTGAGCAAGATCACGAACAGACCGTTTCGAGGACTGTTTGAGCGAAGCGAGTTCCGCAGAAACGGTCGGGTTTGTGAGTGATAAAGCGAGCTTAGTACTCAACGTGCCGTTGTTGAGCAGAGCATATGCCCCATTCTCCAATAAATAGCGCATATATTCTGTTCAACAATATTTCAATCAGTGAAAAATAAGGCTGCCTTTCAGCAGCCTTAAGGTTTATTTCTTTAATGTGATAACTACTTTACGGTAAGGCTCTTCTCCTTCGGAATGAGTAGTTACATAGGAATCATTCTGAAGTGCCGAATGAATTACTCTTCTTTCGTAAGGATTCATAGGCTCAAGAGTAACGCTTCTTCTTGTTCTCTTAACTTTGAATGCCATGTTTTTAGCAAGATTCTCAAGAGTTTTGTTTCTTCTTTCTCTGTAATTCTCGGTATCAACTTTAACTCTGATATATTCTTTTGTTCCTTTGTTGACAACAAGTGATACAAGATACTGAAGTGAATCGAGTGTCTGTCCTCTCTTACCGATAAGAACTCCCATATCCTCGCCGGAAATCTCGATGTTTAAGCAGTTTTCTTCTGAATCGTATTTTGCCTTAACATCATTTTCGATTTCCATTTTTGAAAGAACATCTTTTAAGAAATCAGTGGCTTTTTTCTCAACTTCTGCTGCATCCACGTTGATTTCACGCTTCTTTGCAACTTCTTCTTTTTTAACTTCAGCCTTTTCTTCTTTCTTAACTTCTTTTTTGGTTTCTTTTATTTCTTTCTTTTCTTTTTTGGCCTCTTTTTTTACTTCTTTCTTCTCTTCTTCTTTTGTAAATACTGCCTTTGCTTCATCAATTTCTTCGCTCTTTGCTCTGGCCTTGATTACAGCGGGCTTTGATCCGATTCCGAGAAAACCTGTGGATCCTTCTTCTATTACTTCATATTCAAGTGAACTGCTTGTTACTACAAAATGTGTGCATGCTTCAGTGATTGCATCCTGAACTGTTTTTGCACTGAATTCCATATATTCCATGATTATCTATAACCCTCCGATTATTTGTTATTCTTTTCGTTAAAATCTTTTACCATTCTTGCCTTTGATGCAATGCTTCCGGATGTGGAAACTTTATCATTCTTTGCATAATTTGCAGGCTTGGCTGCGGGTTTTGACGAAGATGAATTATTATTATTTCTTGCATAGGGATTAACATATTTTGTACTGCTCTTTGCTTTGTTGTTGATTCCCTGTGTAAGGACTCCTCTTTTCTTAAGCTTCTCTTCGTATTTTGCTGTATTCTTTTCAATTACCTTGTCAATATCCATCTTGTCGATGTATTTGTTGATGGCAATCTGCTGTACGCTTCGTACCACTGCACCGACAATCCAGTAAATACCCATACCTGCGGGAAGTGAGAAACAGAATACTGCTGACATAATCGGCATGAATGTATTCATCATCTTCATTGATGACATCATGGGATTTTCTTCCTGTCCGGGATCCTGGTTATTGTTTGCGGTAGGTGCAAGTTTGATACCTATCCACTGTGTAAGTGCTGCAAGAATGGGAATCATTACAGCTACAGCAATGGGTAAAATCCATGCATAACCATCAGCTCCAACTCTGCTTGCCCATGCTGTCTTTATGGTATCAAGAGGTGAATACCCGATGTTGATTCCAAGGAATGAATTATATCTTTCCAAAGCGGCATTGGTATTATTGATAAGAGTTGATAAATCAGGAAACTGTTTTGCGAAAAATGCCCAGTCCTGTGAACTTGCTCTGTTTAATACATCAATAAAAGTATTTCTTGTAGCATCAACATTTGCCAAAGCATTATCGCTGTTAATAAGGTTGCTTGTAATATTGTCAATCGAAATTGTGTCAATATTTAAAAATTCAGGTTTAAACTGTCTTTTATAAGCTGCAAATGATGAGATATTGCTTACAAGTTTTCCGTTTACATCATGATTGCCCTGAATGAACTTGGCCATGTTCATGAATACATTGGCATCCCCTACAACTCCTGTTGAAGGATCTATTCCCATCATTGAATTTACAAGTCCCATAAATTCATTCTTTACCATTGGAACATATGCGGGAATAGCATAAATAACACGATAAAGAGCAAACAAAATAGGCATCTGAATAAGTAACTGTACACAGCTTCCGGAAGGTGATACTCCGTATTTTGCGTAAACGGCACTTGTTTCCTGCTGCATCTGCTGCATTAAATCAGGATCCTTTGTTCCCTTGTACTTATTCTGAATAGCCTGAATTTCGGGATTCATGATTGCAGACATTTTAGAGAATTTTTGCTGTTTGATTGTAAGGGGTAACATTAAAAGATAAATAATAATTGTAAAGATGATAATTGCAACACCGATATTGGCTGTTCCGCCGTATAACGATGCTATTTTATCAAGAACAAAAAATATTCCGTTCATTAACTTACCGAGAACCCAGGCAACCTGGCCGATAATAAATGTGGAATTTTGAGTCAATAACAAATCGTACAATTCTGCCTCCTGTTACGGTACGGGATCGTAACCGCCTTTTGAAAACGGATTGCATCTGCAAATTCTCCAGGCAGCCAAAAAACCGCCTTTTATTGCTCCGTGCTTCTGTACGGCTTCAAGGCCATACTGACTGCAACACGGATAATAAGGGCAGCGTGTAGTTTTTAAAGGTGATAAATATTTTTGATAAAACTTTATGATAAAAATAAGAATTTTCTTCATTAATAAAAATATATTTATGAATTACCTTTACCGGTGTCCAGTGTACCGTTTAATTTCATTAAATGTAATAATGCGCTCTCAATACCTGCATAATCACAGGCGTCAGATCCTTTACGCGCGATGACTACAATGTCTAAACCACTATTAAACACTTTTTCATGCAGTCTGTAACTTTCTTTGATAAGTCTTTTTAATCTGTGTCTAATGACACTGTTTCCTACTTTTTTGCTTACCGAAATTCCGAGTCTGTTTCTGTCCGAATTGTTTTTCAACGTATAAATTACCAAATATTTGTTAGCATATGATCTGCCGGACTTATAAACATTCCCAAAATCCTGGTTGCTTTTTAAAGAATCAGTAAAAATCATTTCTTTAGCGAAAAAAAGGCCACATAACTGCGGCCTGTTATCTCAACTTATGCTGATAAAACTTTTCTTCCCTTAGCTCTTCTAGCCTGTAATACTTTTCTTCCGCCGGGAGTACTCATTCTTGCTCTGAAGCCGTGAACTTTAGATCTTTGTCTCTTCTTAGGCTGAAATGTCATTTTCATAAAAGCATACCTCCATTTCCTATACGTCGAAAACATCATAAATTATATAGGAAGAAATATTTCGAGTCAAGAAAAAAAATCTCTTTATATATAGGAAAAAACGTTATTTTTTTTATTATGCAATATATAGATTTTAAAATTATAAACATAACTAAATATGGAAAAATAAAAAAATTCAAGTTAAAATAATGAATTTACATAAAAATATCAACGAAATGTTGATAACTTGTTGATAAGTAATTTTTTAAAGTTTAATAAATGTGTTTTTACTGTTCATGAAATTTTTTAAATTTTTAAAAATCCCATAAAATCGACATTTCAGGTGTTTATATATTTTTTCAAAATTTTCAACTTTTAAAAATAGAATAACTTAACAAAAAGTTAACATAATGAATTATATAAACCTAACCTTTTTTTGTCCTTAATAATTTGATTTTATAAACAAAATTAAATATAATAGAATGAGTGAAGGAGGCTTAATTATGAAACCGGTACAAGAGAAATGGGATATTATCAAACAATCGGTTATTAACGATTACGGAATATCCCCTATAGCTGTAAAGATTTGGATAAATCCGATGGAATATTACAGTGAAACAAATGATACCGTAACCATAATGTTACCCAATGACAAAGCCAATATCATCGATCTTATTACAGATAAATACAAGGATATCTTTATAATTGCCATTTCCGAAACTTTAAACAGTGAATATGAAGTCAATTTTATAGTTCATGAAGAAAAGCAGGAAGAAACAGGCAATGTTCAAAACAATATTCCTGAAAAAGAATCCACAAATACAAGTTTAATAAAAAAATATACATTCGATAATTTCGTTACCGGCAATAACTCTTTTGCCGTCAGCGCCTGTCTTGCCGTGGCCGAAACAGCCGGAACCGACAATAATACTTACAATCCTTTATATATTTACGGCGGATCGGGTCTTGGCAAAACACATCTTATGCATGCAATCGGTAATTATATAAATGAAAACAATCCTTCTTTGAAAATTCTTTACGTAAACAGTGAAAATTTTACAAATGAAGTTATTAAATCCATAAGAAGCGGTAAAAAAGACAATACCGAAGATATGATCAAATTAAGAGAAAAATACAGAAATATAGATGTTCTTTTAATTGATGATATCCAGTTTATTATAG
>DFEM01000143.1 GCA_002369155.1 Lachnospiraceae bacterium UBA3802
TATGCTTTTTCAACGGAAAACTGGAAAAGAAGCGAAGATGAAGTATCCGCTTTAATGACGCTTCTTAGAAGTTATTTGTCTTCCGGTTTCAAAAAAGCTGCAAAGAACAATGTTCGTATTCGAATAATCGGAGACAGAACAAGACTTGCAAAAGATATTCAGGATCTTATCAAGGATCTCGAAGAGGATTCCAAAAACAATACCGGTTTGCAATTCCAGATTGCCATAAATTACGGTTCAAGGGATGAAATAAGAAGAATGATGCAGGATACCGCAAAGAAGATTAAAGACGGTACGATTAATCCTGAAGATATCACAGAGGATTATATTTCCGACAATCTTGATACCAAGGATATTCCGGATCCTGATTTGCTCATAAGAACAAGCGGAGAACAGAGGATTTCCAATTTCTTATTATGGCAGATTGCCTACAGTGAATTTTATTTTGCCGATTGTCATTGGCCTGATTTTAATAAGGATGAACTTATTAAGGCCATTGAAGAATACAATAAAAGAGACAGGCGTTTCGGTGACGCAAAATAACAGGAGACAGACATGTTTTGGAAGAGATTTTTAAGCGGTGCCGTAATACTTGTGCTTACGCTTTTATTCGGATGGCTTGGCGGACCTTTTCTGGCTTTGGCACTCGGAGTATTGTCATCGGCTGCATTTTTGGAATATACGAAAGCCAGTAAAGTCAGACAGGAAGGACATCGCGTTAACGGAATAGAGGTTATCGGTGTTATTACGATTTCACTTTATTATCTGATGCTTCTTTTATTCGAAATTATTCAATATTTTCCTCAGGGAATGGTTGAGTGGCTGTTTAAATCCAACGGATTTTTCACCAATTACACCATTGTTTTCTTATGTATTTTTATGTTGGGCGTAATCAGTATTCTTTGCGCTTATATTTTCTGTTATCCCAAATTCCATGTTA
This sequence comes from Lachnospiraceae bacterium UBA3802, assembly GCA_002369155.1. Classification (GTDB taxonomy): domain Bacteria; phylum Bacillota; class Clostridia; order Lachnospirales; family Lachnospiraceae; genus UBA3766. Next base: position 941 of record DFEM01000143.1, read on the forward strand.
ATCAGGTAGCAGGCGGAATTTTCGCTTTGGTTTACACATCCTTGATGATGTCGTTTATTTACTATACAAGAGAAGCGGAGCACGGAAGATTCCTTGTCTGGATGATATTTATAACATCTTGGGTTTCGGATACTTCGGCATATTTTGTCGGATCTTTGATGGGCAAACACAAGATGACTCCCAATCTTTCTCCGAAGAAAAGCTGGGAAGGAGCTGTTGGAGGCATTTTGGGATCCGGTATTGCGTCCGCCTTATACGGATTATTCTATGTTAAACATTTTGATTTAAGTCTTGGAATTATCGGAGTATTTGCGTTTATAGGCTGTCTTGGCGCATTTATATCGATGTGCGGAGATCTTGTTGCATCCGCTGTTAAAAGAAACAATAACGTCAAGGATTTCGGAAATGTTATTCCCGGACACGGAGGAGTTTTGGACAGATTTGATTCGGTATTGTTTACGGCTCCGACGGTTTATTTTATGATTACTCTTTTTATGGTCAACAGATAGGAGAATTCAATCGAAAAGATTGATATATGAATATGAAAAAGCTTGTAATTCTCGGTTCTACCGGTTCTATCGGTACACAGACTCTTGAAATTGTAAAAGATAAAAAAGGCGATTTTGGCGTACTAGCTCTTGCTGCTTATTCTAATGTCGATTTAATGGAAATGCAGATAAGGGAATTTAAGCCTTCATTCGCTGTTCTTTTTGACGAAAGTGCTGCATCGAAACTAAAAGAAAAGGTATCCGATACAGATACAAAAGTTTTATCCGGAATGGACGGACTTTTAGAGATATCCACTCTTGATGAATGCGATATGCTTGTTGCTGCAATGGTCGGAATGATCGGTATTCAACCTACAATAGCTGCAGTTAAAGCAGGAAAAGACATTGCGCTTGCGAACAAAGAGACTCTGGTTACAGCAGGACATATCATTATTCCTTTATGCAAGGAAAACAATGTTAATTTATATCCCGTTGACAGTGAACATTCCGCCATTTATCAGTGTCTTAAGGCTCAGGATAAAAAGATGGTCGACAAGATTTTGCTTACGGCAAGCGGCGGACCTTTCCTTGGAAGAAAATATGATGAACTAAAAGATGTTTCGCTTAAGGATGCACTCAATCATCCAAATTGGGCAATGGGAAAGAAGATTACAATCGATTCCGCATCTTTGGTAAATAAGGGACTTGAAGTAATTGAAGCAAAATGGCTTTTTGACGTAGACATAGATGATGTTGAAGTTATTATTCATCCTCAAAGCATCATTCATTCCATGGTTCAGTTTAAAGACAATGCTGTACTTGCACAGCTCGGACTACCCGATATGAAACTTCCGATTCAATATGCGCTTTATGAAGGCAATCGTCAGACCATGCCCGAGAGAAAGATTGATTTCTTCTCACTTTCGAAGCTTGATTTCTTAAAGCCCGATCATGAAACATTTAAAGGTATAAAACTAGCGATTGATTCATATAACAGAGGATATATCTATACAACGGTATTTAATGCATCCAATGAAATTGCCAACAGATTTTTCCAGGAAGGAAGAATTAAATTCCTTCAAATCTATGACATTATCGAAGATGCTCTTACGCTTAATTTTGATTATTGCAAAACTCCTTCTTTGGATGAAATCTTAAATACGGAGAAAGAAGTTTACGATTATATTTCAACAAAGTATTAAAACATGGACTTTTCATTTATTTGGACAATTTTATCTTTTATCATAATATTCAGCGTTATCGTTATTTTTCATGAAGGAGGTCATTTCCTTCTTGCAAGAGTAAACGGAATTCGAGTTCATGAATTTACCATAGGACTCGGACCCAAACTCGTTCATTTCAAAAAAGGCGAGACTGAATTTTCCATAAGGGCTCTTCCTTTTGGAGGTGCCTGTATTTTTGAGAACCCCGATGAACTCGAAGATGAAGAGGAAGAAAAGGACAACGAAGAGAAGCTTACCAAGGATTTGGAGACTGACAAAAAGAACAAATCCTTTAAAGATGCTTCAGTATTTGCAAGAATTTCAACTGTACTTGCAGGTCCTTTGTTTAATATTATTCTGGCCTATCTTTTAGGTCTTTTTGTTGTATTCTTTGCAGGAGAAACAGGAACGGTAATCGATGCCGTAACCGAGAATTACCCTGCTGAAGCGGCAGGACTGCAATCGGGCGATGTGATTACAAAGATTAACGGAGAGAGAGTATATCTTTTCTCAGAGATAAGACTTATTACTTTTACCGATAAATCCGAAGTTTATACAATCGAATTCCAGAGAGGCGACCAAACCATGGTCACGGAACTTACTCCCATGCCTGTCGGCGCTCAGAGGATGCTTGGCATTCAGACCAAAGATTTTATAGACTGTTCGAATCTTTCGATGTTTAAATATTCGGCTCTTGAAGTTCGTTACTGGCTTAAAGCCACATTCAAATCATTAAGAATGCTATTTACAGGAAAGCTTAACAAAGATGATCTCGCGGGACCGGTCGGTGTTGCCCAGGTTATAGATACGACAATTGAAGATACCAAGCAGTATGGTGTATTTACCGTTATTCTTAATATGGTTAATATTGCGCTTCTTTTGAGCGTGAATCTCGGAATCATGAATCTTTTGCCTTTCCCTGCAATTGACGGAGGAAGACTTGTATTCCTTTTGATTGAGGCAATAATAGGCAAGCCGGTTCCCAGAAAAGCTGAGGCTTATATTCATATGGCGGGCATTATATTACTTTTGCTGCTTTCCGTATTCGTTCTTTGTAACGATATTACAAAATTTTTCAGGTAAATATTTATTCTTTACAAAAATATTTTTTAAATTTCGTTTAAATCAACGAAATTGATAATCTTTGGACATCTTATGTAAATCTGTACAGACAATTGGACATATGAAAGGTTTATAATATGCAAAGGAAAAAAACAAGAGAAATACAAATCGGTAATGTTAAGATCGGTAATGATAATCCCATTGCAATTCAGTCGATGACGAATATACCAACCGAAGATACCGAAGGCAATATCAATCAGATTCTTGCGCTTGAAAAAGCAGGATGCGAGATTATAAGACTTACGGTTCCCACAATGGAAGCCGCAGAATCTTTCGGCCGTATTAAAAAAGCGGTTCACATTCCCTGTGTGGCTGATATTCATTTTGATTACAAGATGGCTATTGCCGCCATGGAAAACGGTGCGGACAAGATAAGAATTAATCCCGGAAATATAGGCGGAGAAGAAAAGCTTGCCAAAGTTGTCGAAGTAGCAAAAGAAAGAAATATTCCGATAAGAGTCGGTGTAAATTCCGGTTCTTTGGAAAAAGAACTTGTAGCCAAATACAACGGTGTTACCGCTAAAGGACTGGTTGAATCGGCTCTTGATAAAGTCAGGATGATTGAAGAAAAAGGATATGAAAATATCGTTGTAAGCATTAAATCATCCAATGTTCCTATGTGTGTGGAAGCTTACGAACTTGTAAGCGAAGCATGCGATTATCCGCTTCATGTCGGCATAACGGAAGCGGGAACGATTTATACAGGCAATATCAAGTCGAGTGTAGGACTCGGCATATTACTTCATGAAGGAATAGGAGATACCATCAGAGTATCGCTTACAGGAGACCCTCTTGAAGAGATTAAGTCCGCAAAGACGATTCTTCGTTCTTTGGGACTAAGACAATCAGGCATAGAAGTGATTTCATGCCCTACATGCGGCAGGACCAAAATCGATTTGATAGGTCTTGCAAACAAGGTCGAAGAGATGGTTAAGGATTATCCGCTTAATATTAAAGTTGCGGTTATGGGCTGTGCTGTTAACGGGCCCGGAGAAGCCAAAGAAGCGGACATAGGAATAGCCGGCGGCATCAATGAAGGCCTTTTAATAAAAAAAGGTGAGATTATCAAGAAGCTTCCTCAAAGTGAACTTCTCGCTGCTTTGAAAGCCGAGCTTGATAATTGGAAATAGGAGTTAATAATGGATAATCTGTTTTTGGAAGTTTTTCCTGATACCAAACTGGATAGTAAAATCAATGAATTGGCTTCGGAGTGCAAAATTATTAAAATTTCCAAAAGCAGTGATTCCAAAACAATCCGTATCTTTATAGATTCTAAATATCTTATTTCGGGCAAATACATCGAAAAGATGGAAAAGGCACTTGCCAAATCATATTTTACGGAATATGAAAGTGTCGATATCGTACCGAAATTCTCTTTATCCAATCAATACAATCTGCAGAATCTTTGGGATGATTATTCGGAGACGGTTCTTTATGAAATTAAAAAGAAATCGCCTCTTTTATATACCATGCTTTCAAGAAGCGATGTCGTTTTCGAATCAGAAAACGAAATGAGCGTTTACATTGAAGAAGGCATGGTTTCGGAGATTAATGCCGCCAGACTCTTAAAAGCTTTAAATACCATTCTTTTAATGCGCTGCAATATAGAAGGCAATATTCAGATTGAATATAAAGCATCCACTGCTTATGAGATTAAAGAAGAATTCGATCATGAAGTGGATATGATTATTCATAATTATGCCTTAAAACATGCTCCTGTTGAAAAGAACGCAGATGAAGAAATGCTCGGCGACGACAATACATCAAAGGTATCGATGAAAGTCACCAAAGAAAAAGTCGAAGAGAGCAAACCGGAAAAGAAGGAATCAGAGGCTCCTGCAAAGAAAGCATTTGATAATAATTCACCCAATAAGAATTTCCAGCAAAGAACAGGCGGCGGTTATCAGAGAAAATTTATCAAATCAGACAAACCCGGTGTTTTGTATGGCGATTCCGTTGACGGACCGTTTACGGATCTTTGCGATATCAAGGGTGAAATTGAAGGAGTATGTGTCAAGGGAAATATCTTTAATTATGAAGATAAGGAACTTAAGAATGAACGTCACATGCTTTTATTTGATATTTATGATGGTACGGATTCAATCAGCTGTAAACTCATGCTTTATCCCGAATTCTATGATCAGGGTAAAGGCATTTTAAAGCCCGGTATGGACATTGCCATTAAAGGCAGTGTTACGATGGATAAATACGACAACAACGAACTTGTTTTATCTAGAATCCTTGGAATCGAAACGGCTTCCATTAAGAGAACATCCAGAATGGATACCAATTTAAGAAAAAGAGTTGAGTTGCATTGCCACACGAGATTTTCCGAAATGGACGGCGTTTCAAAAGAAGAAGATCTTGTTAAAACCGTTGCATCCTGGGGATGGAGTGCCATTGCCGTTACCGATCACGGAGTGGTTCAGGCCCTTCCGAAAGTCGACCACATCATGCATGATAGATACAAGGAAAAACCTTTCAAACTTATATGCGGTATGGAGGGTTATCTTGTCGATGACGATTTTGATGCGGCAGTCAACTGTAAGGATCAGACTCTTGCCGATTCTTTCGTGGTATTCGATATAGAAACCACGGGTATTTCGCCCTATAAGCATCAGATTATAGAAATCGGTGCGGTAAAAGTTGTAAGCGGTGCCATAAAGGATACATTTTCGACATTTGTAAATCCTCATGTACCGATTCCTTTTGATATTCAAAAATTAACGGGAATCAATGATTCCATGGTCAGCGACGCTCCTGATATATCAGAGATTCTTCCTAAGTTCATGGAATTTTGCGAAGGCTGTGTACTGGTTGCACACAATGCGAAATTCGATGTTACATTCATGTCGGAGAATTGCAAAAAACTCGGCATTCCATTCGACAAGACATGGATGGATACAATCATAATGGCAAGAGCCCTTTTGAAAGATTCTTCCAAATTCGGTCTCGAAGCCGTAGCTCATAAACTTAAATTTAAATTCGGCAAGGAAGAACATCACAGAGCAGTTAACGATGCCGATATTACTGCAAAGATTTTTATTGAGTTTACTCATATGCTAATTGCGCAAAAAGTATTGTCGTTAAAGGAGCTAAACGAGTTCGTCAAGAATACTCCCGAATCGATAAGAAAGATGCGTCCTTACCATGTTTCGATTCTTGTAAAGAATGAGACAGGCAGAATTAACTTAAACAGACTTGTTTCCGAATCGCATATAAATTATTTCCATAAATCGCCCAAAATCCCCAGATCCCTTCTCCAAAAATACAGAGAAGGTCTGATTATCGGTTCGGCATGCGAAGCCGGTGAACTGGTTGAAGCCATACTTGAAGAAAAATCGGAAGAAGTAATTTCGCATATTGTGGAATTTTATGATTATCTTGAGATTATGCCGATCGGCAACAATGAATTCATGAAATTCTCGAGTAAACCGATGCATAAGAATATTATTTCAGATGAAGATTTAAGAGATTTAAACAGATACATCGTCAAGCTCGGAGAACAGTTTAATAAGCCTGTCTGTGCTACCGGAGATTCACATTTTATCAATCCGGAAGATGAGATTTACCGTGAAATCATACACATGAACAAGTTTAATAAAAAGACGGTAAAGAAAGAGGATGTGGAAGAAGGAAGGGACGACGAAAAAACAGTCGATATTTCCAAACTCGAGAAAGAACTCGAAGAAAAACAACCTCCTTTGTATTTAAGAACCACTCAGGAGATGCTTGATGAATTTGATTATCTCGGAGCATTAAAGGCAGAGGAAGTTGTAATTACCAATACCAACATGATTGCCGATATGTGTGAGGATATATGTCCCACATCAAAGGAAAAATGTCCTCCCGAACTTCCGAATTCGGAAGAGAATTTAAGAAACTGCTGTTATGAGACGGCCAGAAAAATATACGGCGACGACCTTCCCAAAGAAGTTGAAGACCGCCTTGAGACAGAGCTTACCGGTATTATCGATAACGGTTATGCTGTGCTTTACATGATTGCAAGAAACCTCGTACTTAAATCCGAAGAGGACGGATATCTTGTAGGTTCGAGAGGGTCCGTAGGTTCTTCGTTTGTAGCCACAATGGCGGGTATTACGGAAGTTAATCCGCTTCATGCTCATTATTATTGCAAGAACTGTCACTACAGTGATTTTGATTCGGATTTGATTAAGAGCTTTGCGTGTATGGCAGGATACGATCTGCCCGATAAAGACTGTCCCGTTTGCGGGGAGAAACTTCTTAAGTCGGGATTCGATATTCCTTTCCAGACATTCCTTGGCTTCTCGGGAGACAAAGAACCTGATATCGACTTAAACTTCTCGGGTGAATATCAGGGTAAAGCACACAGATATACGGAAGTTTTATTCGGCAAAGGTCATACATTCCATGCAGGTACCATGTCCGGTGTGGCAGACAAGACTAGTATTGCATATGTTCATGATTTTTTTGAGTCCAAAGGCATTCATAAAAGAAATTGTGAAATCATGCGAATCGCAAAAGGCGTTGAAGGCGTAAGAAAAACTACAGGTCAGCATCCGGGCGGTATCGTAGTTCTTCCTCACGGAAGAGAAATTTATGAATTCACTGCAATTCAAAAGCCTGCCAACGATTTGACAACCGATGTAATAACCACTCATTACGAGTATCATGATATCGATTCAAACCTTTTGAAACTGGATATCCTGGGACACGTCGATCCGACAATGATGAAATACCTTGAAGACTTGACCGGAACGAACTGTCGTGACATTCCTCTTGATGACAAAAAGGTAATGAGTATTTTCCAGACCACTACGGCGCTCGGATATGAACCAAACGATATCGAAGGCCTCGTGCTCGGATGCATGGGAATTCCCGAGTTTGGTACAAACAATACCATGAAGGTTCTTTTAAAGACCAAACCTCAGACATTTACCGACCTTGTCAGAATATCAGGACTTACACACGGTACAGGTGTTTGGGATAAGAACGCCGAGAGACTAATCGATGAAGGAAAAGCAGATATCACGGGAGTTATTTCCACACGTGACGATATCATGACTTATCTTATCAAGATGGGTGTTGAAAGTTCCGAAGCTTTCAAAATCATGGAAAATGTCCGTAAGGGAAAAGTTGCAAAGCATAAAGTTGACGATAAATGGGAAGTATGGAAAGAAGACATGAGAGCCCAAAATGTACCTGACTGGTATATCTGGTCATGCGAACAGATTCAGTACATGTTCCCCAAGGCTCACGCGGCAGCATACGTTACAATGGGCTGGAGAGTAGGGTATTACAAGGTTTATTATCCTCTTGCTTATTATGCTGCATATTTCAGTATAAGAGCAACGAAATTCTCTTATGAAACGATGTGTAACGGTCTTACTTTTTTAAGACAGAACATGCAGTTTTTGATGAATCTTCCAAAAATGTCAAAAGCTGAAGAAGATTCACTCGATGATATGAGACTTGTCGAGGAATTTTATGTAAGAGGTTTTGAATTTACACCCATTGATCTTCAGATAGTAAAGCCCGATAAATTCCAGATAGTAGGTGACAAACTCATGCCTTCGCTTAAGAGTATCGAAGGTATTGCCGATACGGCTGCGAAGAATATTGTAGAGGGTTGTAAGAACAATACATTTACTTCAATTGCGGACTTAAAGAAAAAATGCAAAATCGGAGATTCGGTTGCGGACAAACTTGTTGCGCTGGGCATCATAAACAATCTTCCGAAATCCGACCAGTTAAGTATTTTTGATATTTAACAATGAATTTTCTTTAAAGGATTAAGCTTTAAATAAGGTATTGTATTTTTCTCTATAAGATAAATTATGACCGCCTATTCTCTATAGTTTATACATTGTAGATATGTTTTTTATTTGTTATAATTCAATAAACTAAAGCATTTGAAATTTATAAAAGGAGGAATTCAAAATGCCAGCTGTTAGTTCACTTATTTGCATTATTGCAGTTGTTGTACTTGTTCTTGTGGCCTTACTTGCAGTAATCATTGCATCAGGCTACGTAAAAGCTCCCCCCGATACTGCATATATTATCTCGGGTTTCAAAAAAGAGCCCAAGGTATTAATCGGTAGAGCCGGAATCAAATTACCTTTCCTTGAAAGAAAAGATATGCTTCTTGTGAAGCAGATGTCTATCGACATCAAGACTAACGGTTACATTCCGACGCTCGACTTCATCGGTGTAGATATCGATGCTATCGCCAAAGTTCGAATCATGACAGACGATAAGGGCATCAAACTCGCCATGAAGAACTTCCTTAACATGAACGAGAAACAGATTGCCGAAGCACTTACTGATTCCCTTCAGGGTAACATGCGTGAAATCATCGGTACAGTTTCACTTAAGGAACTTTGTAACGACCGTAAGAAATTCGGTGATGAAGTACAGACAAAAGCTCAGATCGATATGAATAACCTCGGTATTGAGATTATTTCATGTAACATTCAGAGAATCGAGGACAAGAACGACCTTATCAATGCCCTTGGTCAGGACAACATGTCTCAGATTCAAAAGAGTGCATCAATCGCAAGAGCTCAGGCAGAAAAGGACGTAGCAATCGAGCAGGCTAAAGCTAAACAGCTCGCTAACGAAGCGAACGTTAATGCCGAAACAGACATTGCCGAAAGAAATAACCAGTTGGCTATCAAGCAGGCTGAACTCAAGAGAGAAGCCGATATTAAGAAGGCTGAAGCTGATGCGGCTTACCGTATTCAGGAAGAGGAACAGCGTAAATCTATCGAAGTTGCTTCCGCAAACGCTGATATCGCTAAGCAGGAGAGAGAAATCGAACTCAAGCAGAAAGAAGCAAGCGTTAAGGAACAGGAACTTGCCGCTTCGATTAAGAAGAAAGCCGATGCCGACAAATACGAACAGCAGCAGATGGCTGACGTTGAACTTTACAGAAGACAGCAGGAAGCAGAAGCTATGCGTGCACAGGCTGATGCAGCCAAGTATGCGGCAGAGCAGGAAGCAGAAGCCATTAAAGTTAAAGGTCTTGCTGAAGCTGAAGCAATCAGAGCAAAAGCAATCGCTGAAGCTGAAGGTATTGAAAAGAAGGCTCTCGCTCAGGCTAAGATGAAGGAAGCTTCAATACTTGAAATGTACTTCAAGGTTCTTCCCGAAATCGCAGCAAACGTTGCAGCTCCTCTTTCAAGCGTAGACAGAATCACAATGTATGGCGAAGGCAATTCGGCTAAGATGGTATCAGATATTGTTAATTCCACAACTCAGATCTCTGAAGGACTTACTCAGGGTCTTGGAATCGATATCAAGACACTTCTTTCCGGAGCACTCGGCGGAGCAGCATATTCTGCAGCATCAAATCTTAAGAAGGAAAATGCCGATACAGAAGCAAAGGCTGATGTAAAGGAAGATAACTTCAAAGAAGTTGAAACAGAGCAGTAATTGTACAAATAAAATAACGGGACCTCGAAAGAGGTCTCGTTTTTTATATCAGGTTCACTTATTATATTTGATTACCGAATCCGGAAGTTTTATGTCTGTATATATTGCAGCATATTCTTTAGGACCAAGATTCGGGAAGTTTTGTACAAAGTTCTTATCAAATTTTTTCTTCAGTTCGTCCACGGCCTTGTTGTAAGCAATCGCAGCGGTTATTTCATCTTCGAATTCCCCGACTTTTAAATATCCTTTTAAATGTATTTTTACTTCGAAGAAAGTCTTGTTATTTTTCGTTATCTTTCTAACACCGTGAAATCTGTTTATTATTTCAATATTTGAATATCTGAAATCCAAAGGGTCGTTGTTTATGAATCTGTAATCTTTATCTTTTACGGCATAGGAACCGATAGAATATTTTTCCAAAAGATTTATCTGGTTGCCGTATTCATTGCAGAATAAATGACCGCCTCTTTTTATGATTTTGTGCTTTGAATAATAGAAAAGATCGTCCCTGTCGAATTTTAATACGTTATCTTTATCAAGGTAATAGTAAAAGTAATTTGATTTAAGATAAATGGGATTTGCGATATATATTCCGTTATCCCTGTAATTGATCAAAACGATGAATTTTGCAAACGGTATGATAAAAGAATCTTTATATGACTCGACGGTTATGTTAGGATTATCGAATATTTCAACGGCTTCTCTGTAGCAAGAAGCTGCATCTTTTTGCCTGTCAAAAGAACCCAAAGAAATATGCTTTGAGTTTCTTGTAATCGATACACGATAATACGTTGAATTGTCTTTTCTTTTTGCTTTAAAAATACCTTTTTTGTTCATATAAGAATTTTACCAAAAAATACACTTTAAAAAAATCGGATTAAGAATAAAAAGTATGATATTTATTTAACAAAACGATTTGCCCTTGAGTATTCTTCGTGATATAATATAATGAATTATTGTGAAAAGCAGGAGCATATAACATTTATGGATATTTTATACACAAGCACAAGAGACAACAGTAAAAAGGTTACTGCTTCTTATGCAATTACAAAAGGTATAGCTGATGACGGAGGACTTTTCGTTCCCGATAAGTTTCCTTCTTTGGATATAAGCCTGGAAGAATTATCCAAGCTTGATTATAAGGGCGTTGCTTACGAAGTAATGAAGCTTTTCTTTACCGATTTTACAAAAGAAGAACTTCAATACTGCATTGATAAAGCATATGATTCGAAATTTGATTCAAAAGAGATAGTTCCCATGTCTTATGTGGACGGCGCTTTCTATCTTGAACTTTTCCACGGATCGACAATAGCTTTCAAGGATATGGCTTTATCCATACTTCCATATCTTATGAAAGTATCAGCAAAGAAGAACAATATTAACGAAGACATTGTTATTCTTACGGCAACAAGCGGAGATACAGGTAAGGCAGCGCTTGCAGGATTTGCCGGAGTTGAAGGTGTTAAGATTATCGTCTTTTATCCCAAAGGAGGAGTTTCGGCCATTCAGGAAAAGCAGATGGTAACACAGGTCGGCGACAATGTTAAGGTTGTAGGCATAAAGGGTAATTTTGATGATGCCCAGACCGGTGTTAAGAATATTTTTGCAGATAAAGCATTCAACGAAGAATTAAAGAAAGCAGGATATGTATTTTCATCTGCCAATTCGATTAACATCGGACGTCTTATTCCTCAGGTTGTTTATTATGCATATTCATATGCCAACCTTTTGGCAAACGGCAAGATTGAAGAAGGCGATTTGATTAATTTCGTTGTTCCCACAGGTAATTTCGGAAATATTCTTGCAGGATATTTTGCAAAATGCATCGGTATTCCCGTTGGCAAACTTATCTGTGCATCCAATGAAAACAAGGTTTTATATGATTTCTTTGAATCATCGGTTTACGACAAAAACAGAGATTTTATATTAACGACTTCTCCTTCTATGGATATCCTTATTTCATCCAATTTCGAGAGACTCATTTACCTCTCATGCGGATGTGATTCCAAGAAGAATAATGAACTTATGAAAGATCTTAAGGAAAAAGGTTCTTATGAAGTTACAAGCGAGATGAAGAAGTTCATCGACGAGAGCTTTATCGGCGGATTTGCTTCCGAAGAGATGGTTTCAAAGAGAATTAAAAATGTTTATGACAAGACCGGTTATGTGCTCGATACGCATACCGCTGTTGCAAGTGCAGTTTACGAGCAGTATAAAGACAATACAAAAGATGATACCAAGACAGTTATAGTTTCAACTGCGTCACCTTATAAATTTACCAGAGCTGTCCTTTCATCCATTGACGGAATCGATCATAAGGAAGATGATTTCGTATTGGTTGACAAGCTTTGCGAACTTTCGGGATTAAGTGTTCCAAAGGCCGTTAACGATATCAGAGATGCAAAGATTCTGCATGATACCGTTTGCGAAAAAGATGCTATGAAAGAAGAAGTTAAAGAATTCTTAAATCTTTAATACGAGGTTGGTATGGACCGTAAGAAACATATTCTTATCGTCGATGACGTTACTACAAACTTAAAACTTGCAGCTGATGTGCTTAAAGACAATTATCAGCTTTCGATGGCAAAATCGGGAGCTCAGGCACTTGAGTTTTTAAAGAAAGCAAGACCGGATCTCATTTTGCTTGATGTAAGAATGCCGGGCATGGATGGATATGAAACTCTTGAGCATATCAAAGCGAACACCGAAACATCCAATATTCCCGTTGTATTTCTGACAGTCGACGATCAAAGAGAGAGCGAAATAAAAGGATTAAAAATGGGAGCGATGGATTTTATTTTAAAACCCTTCGAACCCGAAATAATGCTTTCGAGAATTGAGAAGATTTTACAGATAGAAGACTTAAGAAAGAATCTTTCCAATTCCGCAAAGAAAGATCCCCTAACGGGTCTTTGGAACAGAAAATTTATCGAAGATGACATCGAGAAATATTTTATTTCAAAGAACAAGGGCGTATTTATTCTTTGCGATATCGATAATTTCAAGTATGTAAACGATACCTACGGACATGTTTTCGGCGACAACGTTCTTTGTAATTTCTCTAAGATTTTAAAAGACAATGTCGGCCCAAGAGACATGGCTGCAAGAATAGGCGGAGATGAATTTGCCGTATTCTTAAAGGGTGAATATACAGACGATGAGATTAATGCTTATTGCGATATTATCTTAAAGACTGTTCATAATGATATGAGAGACGAATCCGAACTTTCATATAATCCGACGGTTTCCATCGGTATTTCCGTTTCTCCCGAAGACGGTTTAGATTTTATGACTCTTTACCACAGAGCAGACAAAGCTTTGTATTACGTTAAACAAAACGGTAAAGACAATTATCATTATTACAAACAAAGAGAAGAGTATTTAAACAATACGATTGAAAACTTTAACAGCGAGACCGATCTTACAAGACTTGAAGGCTTCATGAAAGAAAAGAGTTACGAAAACGGAGCTTTAAGAGTTGAGTATGAAGGATTCAAGAATATCGTTCATTTCGTTCAAAGGACGATTGCAAGATCCAATCAGACAGTATGGATGATTCTTTTCACGCTTACTCATTCGGGACCGGAGAAATTATCCACCGAGCAGCTTGAGGAAGCCATGCAGCAGGTTGAGAGAGCAATCGTTGTATCTTTGAGAATGGGAGATGTTACCACTCAGTATTCTTCATTCCAGTATGTAACGCTTCTTATGAATGCCAATGAGGATGATTCAAGAACTATAGCTCAAAGAATTATTATGACCTGGCAGGAAGTATCGGAAGACAGACACATGACTTTGACATACGATTTAAAGAACATTGTACCCAAGTAAAAAATGATACAAAAAAGCAACAATTTTCATTGTTGCTTTTTTGATGTTTCATATTTGAAAATTTAATATGATTTATTAACGCTTGTCCATCGGAACATAAATCTGATCTTCCATAATAGGCTTGTATGCAGGTCTTATAATCTTTCCGTTATTTGACAATTCTTCAAGCCTGTGTGCAGACCAGCCTACGATTCTTGCTATTGCAAACATCGGTGTAAACAATTCCGAAGGAAGAGATAGCATGTTGTAAACAAAGCCTGAATAGAAATCGACATTGATACATACACCTTTGTACATCTTTCTTTCCGATGCGATAATCTTGGGAGCAAGTTCCTCGACTTTGGAATATAAAGCGAATTCATCGCTTAATCCTTTTTCTTTGGAGAGCATTTCTACATAGTTTTTGAAGATGCAGGCTCTCGGATCGCTTGTTGAATAAATCGCATGACCTACACCGTAAATGAGTCCCTGATGATCGAATGCCTCTTTATGCAGGAGCTTTCTTAAATAAGCGCTTACTTCATCATCATCCTTCCAGTCTTTAACTTCCTTTTTCATTTCTTCAAACATCTGTACAACTTTGATGTTTGCACCGCCGTGACGGGGTCCTTTGAGTGAACCGATTGCGGCAGCAATTGCCGAATAAGTATCTGTTAAAGTGGATGAAACAACATGCGTTGTGAAAGTCGAATTGTTACCGCCGCCGTGTTCCATATGAAGTACAAGCGCTATGTCCAAAAGCTTTGCTTCAAGGGGCGTGTACTTGCTGTCGGCTCTTAAAAGTGATAGTATGTTTTCAGCTGTCGAGAGCTCTTTATTGGGCCTGTGAATGAAGAGTGAATTGCCGTCATGATAATGGCTGTAAGCCTGGTATCCGTAGATTGCAAATTCAGGGAAAAGAGCTATAAGCTGAAGACATTGTCTTAATACATTCGGAATGGAAGTATCGTCGGCTCTGTCATCGTAGGAATATAAAGTAAGAACACTTCTTGCAAGAGTATTCATCATATCCTTACTGGGAGCTTTCATGATGATATCGCGCACGAAATCCGTTGGAAGTGAACGATAATCGGCAATAATATTTTTAAATACTTCAAGGGATTCGGCTTTCGGAAGTTCACCGAATAAAAGAAGATAGGCTGTCTCTTCGAATCCGAAACGGTTTTCTTTGGTAAATCCGTCTACAAGATCTTTGACGTTATAGCCTCTGTAAAACAATTCTCCGGGTAAAGGAATCTGTTCTCCGTCAACTATTTTGTTGGCGCGAACGTCTGATATATGAGTAAGACCGGTGAGGACACCGCGTCCGTTTAAATCTCTAAGGCCGCGCTTGACATCGTACTTTACGAACAATTCGTTGTCGATAATGTTTTTTTCATAACATTTGTCCGCAAGATTGATAATATCGGGTGTGATTTCACTGTGTTTGCTTGACATGTTTGGCCCCCTTTTCTATTTATTTGTCATGGAAATGACATTTAGCAGTATACATAACTTAAAAACACGGTATTAATACTATAACATATATAAAAATATATATCAAAACATATCTTTATTGTTTACAAAAAGTTAACATAAGAGGATAAAACTATGGCTTTGCTTGATTTTATAGGAAAAGAAATGATTACGAAGGGTTATGATTACTTTTTTCTGAAAGACTGTGACCCTCATATGAGTGAATATGTAAATGATTATTACAAATTCAGGAGCGTTGCGTCAGGTTTTACGGGCTCGAACGGTACTTTGGCAATCGGACGTGACAAGGCTTATCTTTTTACCGACGGCAGATATTTCATTCAGGCTGAAAAGGAATTAAAAGGAACCGGAATAGAACTCATGAAACTTTCAACACCCGGATATCCGACAATAAAAGGATTTATTGCAAATCTTTTGAAAGAAGGAAAGACTGTTGCATGCCCTTCGGATATTTTTTCTTACAAGGAATTTCTTGATTACGGCTTCAATGCTCTTGATGACGCAAACGAAGTCTTTTTGAATGCATACAAAGAATGGAAAAAAGAAGATTATCCGGCTCTTAATGCAGATCCTCAAATCCGTATTCTGGATGAATCCCAAACGGGAGAGAGTGCTGCTTCTAAAATCGAAAAAGTCAGAGAGATACTTGAAAAGAAAGATATTTTCTATTATTTCAGTGCTTCTTTGGATGACAATATGTGGCTTTTGAATTTAAGAGGAAACGCCATTAAATACAATCCTTTCTGTTTTTCTTTTGTGATGATTACCCAAAGGGGCGCAGATGCTTTTTTGTATTTGCCGTCAGATAAAATATCCATCGAAGAATCAAACAAAATAGAAAAATATTTACGCGAAAACAAGATTAATATTTTTTTGTATCAAAATTTCGAGAGATTCTTACAGAATCTTCCCGCAAATAAAAAAGCATGTTTTGCTTTCGAAAAAATGCCTGTCAAATACGCAAAGATTCTCTGTGAAAAGAAATATGATCTTATAAATTATGACTGCAATATATCCTTGATGAAAGCGATAAAGAACGAGACCGAAATCGAGAACATAAGAAAGGCATATAAAAAAGACAATAAAGCTGTATGCGACTTTATAAGATGGATTAATGAAAACGATGTCACGGGTATGAACGAATATGATCTCTCGACGAAACTTGATGAGATAAGATTGAGTAATCCCGAATGCCTCGATCTTTCATTTGATACAATTTCGGCTTCGGGTGCCAATGCGGCAATGATGCATTATGAAGCCAAAAAAGATAATTGTTCGAAGATTCTTAATGACAATTTGTATCTCTTTGATTCGGGCGGACAGTGGATCGGAGGAACAACTGATATTACAAGAACTGTAGCAATAGGTACACCGACTTATGAAATGAAGCATGATTATACAAAGGTTGCAAGAGGAATGCTTGCGCTTTTGAATGCTTCTTTTATCGAAGGATGTACGGGTATCAATCTTGATATTCTAGCCAGAGAACCGATGTGGGAGGAAGGCGAGGATTATAAATGCGGTACGGGACACGGAGTGGGATACATGCTTTCCGTTCACGAAGGTCCGCAGGCAATAAGATGGATGCAAAACCCCATGCGAAAAGATGCTGTTTTAAAAAGCGGCATGGTTGTTTCGGATGAGCCCGGAATATATAAAGAGGGCAAATACGGAATCAGAATCGAAAACATTTTGCTTGTCAGAGAGAAGTGCGAAACTCCGGATGGCAGGTTTTTGTGTTTTGAGTGTTTGACCTACGTTCCTTTGGACGAAAAACTCATTTTAAGGGAGGAGATGAACTCAAAAGAACTTAAATGGCTCGATGATTATCAGAACAAATGCAGGACAGAAAATCAGTAAAAAATGAACATTTTATGTATTGATTTTGACTGCGTTTGAAAAGATGTAAAAATTTTGTTAAAAAAATATCATATAAGACAAAGTCTCTTGACTTTGAAGGTATTTATTTTTATACTATTTTACGGTGCGTAATAATCCTGTTATCCAAATAAACGGGATTTACAAAATAAATTTTTAAAGGAGAAACATTTATGGCAATCGATTTAAGCAAGTATGGTATTAATGCCAGCGAGATTATCCACAATCCTTCATATGAGTTTTTATATGAAGAAGAGATGAAGCCCGAACTTACAGGTTTCGAAAAAGGAACAGAAACTGAACTTGGTACAGTTAATGTTATGACAGGTATTTATACCGGTCGTTCACCTAAAGACAAATACATCGTTATGGATGCAAATTCAAAAGACACAGTATGGTGGACAACAGAGGAATACAAGAACGACAACCATCCCATGACAGAAGAGACATGGGCAGTTGTTAAGAAGCTCGCAAAGGATGAACTTAACGGAAAGAGACTTTTCGTTATGGATGCATTCTGCGGTGCCAACAAGGACACAAGAATGGCTGTTCGTTTCATCATGGAAGTAGCTTGGC
>DFEM01000006.1 GCA_002369155.1 Lachnospiraceae bacterium UBA3802
CATAATTCTTGCAGGCCCAGATAAAACCGCCTTTTGATTTCATAACACGAGCTACGGCATCATCTATAAGTGTATAGAAATATGTAATTCCTGCTGCATCGAATTTTTCTTTGTACTCATTATCAAAGATTTCCTGGAAAATATCTTTGAAATTATGATCGTACTTCTTCGAAATCGTATCCTTTGTTGCAAACCATAATTCCTGCTTTGTATCAAGAGCATAGTTAAAGCAGGCTCTTGCAAAAGATTCTATGGATTTGTCAATGTTATGAATTCCCTGAATTATTCCGGGACCTTTGAATTCATGTATTGTAGCTCTTGTTTCATTGCCGTTTTCGTCGGTAAAAACAAGCTCGGCTTTTCCGGGTCCGGGAATCTTCATTTCTGTATTCTTATAAACATCGCCGTATGCGTGACGAGCAAGCGTTATAGGTTTTTCCCAGTTCTTAACGCAGGGTTCGATACCTTTAACGATAATGGGCGCTCTGAAAACAGTACCGTCAAGCATGGCACGAATGGTACCGTTGGGTGATTTCCACATTTCTTTGAGGTTGTATTCTTCCACTCTGGCTGCATTGGGTGTGATTGTTGCGCATTTAACTGCAACACCGTATTTCTTTGTAGCATTTGCGGAATCGATTGTAACCTGATCGTCTGTTTCGTTTCTGTGTTCAAGTCCCAAATCGTAATATTCGGTCTTTAATTCAATATAAGGAAGAAGCAATTCGTCTTTAATCATCTTCCATAAAATTCTTGTCATTTCATCTCCGTCCATTTCAACGAGCGGAGTTTTCATAGTAATTTTTTCCATAAATACCTCTGGTATAAACAAATTTGATTGATAATTATTTAAAAAATATATTAATTCCTTATGTTTTTGGCAAATTATTTATTCGAAAAATTATCAATATTGATATTCACTGTATCTTTGTCAGAAGTCTCATCCGGGTTAAATAATTGATGAATAGCTTCTGCTCTCTTTTCTCTTCTCTTTTTTGCTGCCTTAATAAGAACAATTCCAAAAACAATAAGCAAAGCCACAATAATAACAAATACAGCAAGTCTTCCGAATAAAAATACGTATCCTATATAAGACATTTTATCCTCCGGTTTTTTTATTAAATAAATAAAGGCATTCCGTATTCTTCACAAATAACATTAATCTGATTTTCAAGTTCATTATCTGTTAATACGGTAACTCTTCCTTCTTCGTATTGTTTGTCGACCCATTCCTTTAGTTTAACTACCAAATCATCTTTCTTGGTTAGTTCGGAATCGCCTTTCAAATGATAATGATGATTAATCCAATAAGCGATTCCGGCAAGACCGGATGTATTTGAAATTGCACACATTACAGGTCGGTTAAGGAATTTGTCAGTATCAAAAATTGAATAAATCTCTTCGTTTTTAAGTAAACCGTCAGCATGAATTCCGGCTCTTGTAACATTAAAGTTCTTTCCTACGAAAGGTGTCATGGGAGGAATATGATATCCGATTTCCTTCTCGTAATACTCGGCAAGTTCGGTAATAACGGTTGTATCCATGCCGTTTAAATCACCTTTAAGCTGGGCATATTCAAATACCATTGCTTCAAGAGGCGTATTTCCGGTTCTCTCTCCGATACCAAAAAGCGAAGTGTTAATGCCCGAACATCCGTAAAGCCATGCAGTTGTAGAGTTGACAACAGCTTTATAGAAATCGTTGTGTCCGTGCCATTCAAGTAATTCATGAGGAACACCTGCATTAACATGCAAAGCATAAATAATACCCTGAACACTTCGTGGAATAACGGCACCGGGGAAGTTTACACCATAACCCATAGTATCGCAAAGACGAATCTTAATGGGTATTTTATATTCATCCATAAGTTTCATAAGTTCCATTGCAAAAGGAACAACGAAACCGTAAATATCCGATCTTGTAATATCTTCAAGATGACATCTGGGTGAAATACCGCAGTCGAGGCATTGACGGATAATGTTCAAATAATGCTCAAGCGCTTGTCTTCTCGTCATCTTTAATTTAAGGAATATATGATAATCGGAACATGAAACAAGAATACCTGTTTCCTTCATTCCGATTTCTTTAACCAATTTGAAATCTTTTTCGCTTGCTCTGATCCAGCTGGTAACTTCGGGGAATTCATATCCTCTTTCCATACATTTAACAACCGCATCACGGTCTTTTTGAGAATACAGGAAAAATTCACTCGCACGAATCATACCGTTGGGACCGCCGAGTTTATGAAGATAATCATAGATTGTAACAATCTGTTCGGTAGAATAAGGAGCTCTGGATTGCTGTCCGTCTCTGAATGTTGTATCCGTAATCCATATTTCTTTTGGCATATTATGAGGAACTATTCTGTCATTAAACGGAATTTTGGGTACCTCAGAATAAGGAAACATGTTTCTAAAGACATTGGGTTTATCAACGTCTTCCAAAATATACATATGCTCTTCGATTTCCAAAAGATTATTTCTGGAATTTAAAGAAATAGGACGATTCTGAAAATGTTCATAATCGTTTTGAGAATTGTTTTTCATTTAATCTACCTTCTTACCGACAATATAAAACGATAATATTATAGATTAAACTATTTAATATCGCAAGAGACAGATTTTACATTTTCAGGTTTTACGTAATCTTCGGGATTGCCTTTATAGGCTATAAGAATGCCGTCACCGACAATTAGATAATCGCTTTCCCCGTTCTCGTACCAGTCATTAAGCCATGCTGTTTTCTCAAAAGCCTGGGGTTCAATCTCTGTTACCGTATCTGGAATAACGACTTCATTTAAATCATCACAATGATAAAAAGCGCCAAAACCGATGGAACGGACATTTTCGGGTATAACCACTTTTTTTAGTCCGCTTCTGGCAAAAGCGAATTTTCCTATGTATTTTGTATTCTCGGGAATATTTATCTCTGTCAAATCGGATTTAAGATAAAAAAGATTCTCGGGAATAATATTATTTTCGATGTTTTCTTTAAGAATAGCATCAAAACTGTTATCGTTTATAGAATTGTCGGATGGATCTGCCAGTTTGATCTTGCTCGGATCCATTAAAACAACTGCTTCATTATTTACGATAATGGCAGCACCCAATGAATCGTCTTTTGTTATGTCAAAGAATTTCTCTTCGGCTTCTGCTTCTTCTTTAGCTTTTTTCTCAGCGATTTCTTTTGCATAATTTTCTCTTAAAGTAGATGCAATGTTAATATCATATTCCGCTGAGTAGATGGTGTTAATCTCTTTATCTGTTGCATATTTTTCGGCGTTTGACAATGCGTTTGTAAGAATGGAGAGTTTTTCACATCCGTCAAAAGCAGAATCAGCTATAAAAGATACTGAGTCGGGAATAAAAATCTGTTCAAGATTTATACAATTTTCAAAAGCTTTGCTTTGTATTTCTTTGGTGTTAAAAGACAAAGTTACGCTTTTCAATCCTGTTGCGCCGGAAAATGCATAAGCGGGAATTGCACTTACTTTGTCGGATACTATTGTATGTTCCAAATTCTTGCAACCCCAAAAAGCGTAAGGCGATATAGCGCTTACGGTATCGGGAAATACATAAAAATTCTTTTCTCTTCCGGGTATCATCTCGTAAACTACAGTCCTGTCGGCTGAATATAATACGCCGTCAAGGCAAGTGAGATATTTGGAATCTTCGCTGACTTCGATTACTTTTAAGTTGTCATCGCCCGCAAATAAAGAAGAACCGATTTCGTTAACAGAAGAACCTATATAGATGCTCGATAAAGACGAACAGTTCGCAAAAGCGGAAGCACCGATTTTTTCCACGGAATCAGGAACAATTATACGTTCCAGATTATCCATTTCCGCAAATGCATTATATCCGATTTCTTTTAAAGATTTCGGAAAAACAACCTTTTTTACCGAGGAATTTCCTTCAAATGCCGCAGCGGAAATAACTGTTGTATTTTCGGGAATTATTACTGTCTCATCATACCCAAGGTATTTTACGAGGGTATTTTTATCCATTTGAAAATCCTCGCTTACGCCTGTCGCAAAGCCTTTATTAAACGAAGACAGTGCGAAGACGCAAACGAGTATTAATCCTAATGCGGTTAAAGAAGCAAATACAATTCTTTTCTTCATAAAACCAACCTATCTGCCGGAAACTTTTCTCTTCTTCCCGGAAGGAATGCAAAGTGCAAAGAATATAATCGACGCTGCAAAAAGAGCAATCGAAATGTACCATTTAACGCTTAATCCGTCACCGGTCTTGGGTGTGGATGTAGGTGTGTAGGATACGCTCGAAGTAAGATTCGTTGTATCTACATAAATGGTATAAGGCGAGAAGTGAGGAGCAACAAAGTTAATGCAGGGTACACCGTTAATGGTCGTAAACTTGGGATTTAATTCCACAAGCTTTCCGTTAACAACGTATGCCACTCTGTTATTTCCTGCGTAAGATACCAAATCGTCAGGTATCGGAAGTGTTACGGACACTTTCAAATCCTGAGTATTCTCGATTTTAACCGAACCGGTCGAATCATAAAGTGAAATATCCATTGCAACATATTTAATGTTGTCAAGTGAATCGTATTTTGATAACAAAGCATCTTCTATTTCTGCTTTTGCAGTCTGAGAATCGGTTATCTTTAATACATAATTATCAGAAGAACCGACAACAGAAGCAGATGCTATATTATTATTCGAAAAACCGCCTTTTGTAAGAGAAACCGTTGTATTGGGTTTAACGGCATTCGAAGTATTCGAATTTCCTGAATTGTTATTACCTGAATTGTTATTCGATTTATTGGATGTATCATCTTTATATGTAGCTTTAAGAGTTACATTTTTTGCAGGCATTACAAAATAGTTTGCTGCAAGTTCTGCTTTTACAAGATTTACTCCATCATCGACAACCCACTTGTCAAATATCTTTCCGCTTGGAGCATTGTTTGCAAGAATAATGACATTTGCTCCCTGGACATAACTTCCTGAACCTGTTCCGTCAACAACAGTTACCGTATAAAGTGTAGGAGTGCCGGAATTATTGTTATTACCGCCATTACCATTATTTCCGTTGCTTCCGTTATTATTGCCGTTATTTCCGTTGTTACCGTTATTTGAACCGTAATCTTTTTCATACTGAGCATAAACCGTGGTATCTTTGGTAATCTCTTTAAGACTCGGTCTCCATCCGGTGAACTTGTATCCTTCTCGTGAAGGATCCTTAGGATCGATGGCATCTTCCCCTGCTTTAACTTTTTGAGTATAAAGAACAGAATCATCCCAATCGAGGAAAGTTACAGTATACTCAGCAGTAACATCGAAATTCTCATACTGTGTATATATGGTTCTGTTCTCGGTTACATTGTTAATATCACCGAGCCAACCTTCAAATTTATAACCTTCCTGTAAATGATCAGGCGCTGCTTTTAATTTGATGAGTTCGCAGTCTTTTCCTTTTTCCACAGTTTCTTTAAGATATTCGGAATTATCAAATGTATCGATAAATCTAACTGTATAATAAACTGTTTCTTCAGGATCTTCCTGTCTGTAAATTGCTCTGGTATCAATATCTTTGGTAACATTGCTTAAACCGGTTTCATCCTGCCAGCCGACAAAAATCCAGCCTT
This sequence comes from Lachnospiraceae bacterium UBA3802, assembly GCA_002369155.1. GTDB lineage: Bacteria > Bacillota > Clostridia > Lachnospirales > Lachnospiraceae > UBA3766. Next base: position 5,614 of record DFEM01000006.1, read on the forward strand.
CTTTCGAAGGATCCTTCTTTATTAAATCAAGAGCATTATCGCCTACTTCGACAAGATAAGGACCTGCAAACGGATTATTTACATCAACCGAATTGGGATCTGCAGGATCGTTTAAATCATAAAATGTAACATGATATTTGGGCTTAATCTCTTCAAGGATAATATTGGGATAACTGTCAGCATAATATGCGGCCGGCGAATCAAGTTCAGCCTTAAAAGTAATCTGCTGAGGATCTTGGTCAAAAGCAGTATTGTCAATTACCGATACGCTTCTTGGAATCTCAACTATCTTTATTTTGCTGTTTTTGAAGGCATCGGGTCCTATGGTCGTTGTTCCGTCATTAATAACAACTTTATACAAATCCTGAGTATCTTCGAAGCAGCTCTTTGGTATCGCTGAGATTTTGCTTTGCGAAAAATCAACTTCGGTTATATAATTGCAATCCTTAAATGCTTCTTCGGCAATGCTTTTAACTCCTTCAAAAGAAAAAGGATTAATATTGCTTGTTGTATTATTGCTTCCGTTGCCTCTGGAAGCCAAAACTTCAAGTATGGCATTTCTCTGACCGTTAACTCTGGAATAAACAATCAGTTCAGAACATTCAAAAGGCGTACTTTCACCGTCTTTGAATTTTATGTCTTTATTAAGATTCTCACATGAAAGAAAAGGAACTTTGCCGAATTCCTGAAGATCGGACAAAATTTCAACATATGATAAATTATCGCAGTCTTCAAAAGCATAATCTCCCAACGAAGTCAAGCCGTCATTGATCTTGACGTTAGCGAGATTATCACAATCTTTAAATGCATAGGGGTCAATCTTTTTGACTCCGTTCATTTCAATCGAGAAAATATCGCTATTGGGCACCATTCCCGTTACAGGATTGCCGTTTTTATCAAGACCGGAGAAAAGTCCTTCTTTTATCGAAGTTATACCGTCAGGCAAAACAGGTGTGGTAACAGCATAGTAAATATCTTTAACATTCTGCGGAGTATTGTCATTGGGTAAATTTCCGTTACTAAGCATGTTATATGCCTGCGTTGCGGCAGTAGCATATGTACCGTTCATATAAGGACGGGATGTGGCAGACAATGTCGAGATGTTTGAAGAAGTAGGTACCTCTGTAAGCTCATTTTCCTTGGTGTTTGAATTATATTTAACGGTTAAATTGCTGGGCCATCCGGTATAGAAAGTAATATAAGTCTCGGGTTGTTCGTTATTGTTAATATTATTATCCGGATTCATGGCATACTCGAAAGGAGCGCTGCCCTTCTTTGCATCACCTGTAAATGTAAGTTTCGGATTTGCACTTAAAGAAGAACATTTGCACTGAGGGCCAACTGTCTGTGTATCAAATGCGTCTTCTCCGATGAGCGAAACATTAATAGGCTGTTCAAAAATAACATCTTCGAGATTATGACAGCCCTTAAATGCGCCGGCTTCAATTTCCGTGATATTGGAAGGTATGGTTACTTTCTTGATAACACAGTTGTTCGAAAATGAATCCGAACCGATTGAAGTAATGCCGTAAGGTCCGATTTTGTTGGGGATGTTTACAACGGTAACATCCTCTCCCATCTCAAAGAAAACAAGTTCGTTTTCATTATTGACTCTGAAAACAACTCTGGTTCTGTCGTTTGTGGGATTATTATCTTCGTGTGTAACTTTCTCGTAAATCTCTTCATTTAAATATTTAAACGCAAAAGAATTCGCTGTTGATACCTTATGAAGTTCTTTGTCTTTGAGTCCTTCAAGATAAAATTCTTCGGGAACCTGAGCTTTGAAATCTTCAAAAGTAAAAGCAGCTGTTTCTGTTAATTTCATGTTGGCGTTTGGAATGGTAATGCGTTTAAGTGAAGTACATCCTTCATACCATGCAACATCCTGATCTTCGTTATATTTTGAAGGAAACTCGAGGTATTCCAGGGATGAACAATTCTTAAATACATTGGGACCCATTTCGACCAATGCCATATTCTTGTCAGGCAAAGAGAGAATGCATTCTGTCATGTTAATGCATCCTTCAAAACATGAATCTCCAATGCTGTTCAAACCGACAGGAATAGAAAAGTTTTTGAGCCCTTCGCATTCATAAAATGCTCTCTCGCCGATAATGGCAACAGTAGCGTTGAAAGGTAAATCTACTTCATTTAAGTTGTAACATTCGGCAAATGCGTAATTTCCGATTGTGTTAATACCGTCACCGAAGGTTACGCTTGTTAAATTGGCACATCCTTCAAATGCACGGTTGCCGACACCAATCAAATCTTTTCCGAATGTCAGATTAACAATATTCTTCGCTTTGGAGAATATGCCGCCTTTTGCCGTAGCATAATCCTCAATCTGCCATCCTGAATCTGTAGAAGTGGCATTCTGATTGGCAATATATGATACCAAAGCATCCTTCATTCTTTTATGAGCGTCATCGGAAGTCTGCTTAAATACTCCGGGAGACTCTTCGTAATAAAATTCGTCTTCTCCTCTTAAATCTCCGTTTTCATTATATGTCCAAGTGTCTATGGTATTGTAATAACAAGGAAGATATTGGTCGAAAACTTTTACGGTTTTAAGTTCTTTCTGGAATGCCTGAATGGGTTGACCGTTGGAATCAAGCAAAGGCTGTCCGTTGTCATCTGTCTCGTACGTAATATTCCCGTCTGCATCGAGAATGGGAATTTTCATACCGTTTTCATCCAATACAAATTCGTAAGATTCCTGATCAATATAAGAAGGATAATACAAAGCTTCGTTACTCATTGATACGGCAACATAACCATATCCCGAACCGCTGGCATATTCTTTTTTAATATATGCATCTACTTTGTCGGGTATGGTTAAATTTCCGTCTGGAAGAGAACGTTCGTAATCATATCCGCAGATTACGGCAACTTTATCCGCTCCTCCGGATTTATTAAGATATGCAAATTGAAATAATCCATCGCCTGTAGTGTAAATCTGATCCGTAGACTGAATCTTGGGAATCGGATTGTCGGCATCCTTAAGGTAAACCTGTGCTGTCGAAGTATAAGCACTTGCACCTTTTTGAGGGATTAAAGCAACAATAACTGCAGATATAAGGAAAAGACCGGCAAGCGAAAAGCCGATTGTTCTCTTGAATCTTCTGGATAATTTCTTTTTGGATTTGCTCATTTTCATCCTCCGGCATTATTTAATCTTTTTAGCCATAACAACAAATCTTCCGTTTGCCTGCATGTAATCACAAGTGGAAAGAGTTAAAAGTTCGTCATCCATTGTTACAGGCGCATTGGAACTGAATATTGATTTTTCTCTTAATTCATCCATATACGAATTAAATTCTGTTTCCGAATTAACATCCACAAATTCATAGTATTTGAATTCCGTATCATCGGAAGCATGAACATAGTCTCTGAATACAAAAATCACTTCATATTCCGCTTTTTCATATATGGTATCAAAAACGATTGTTCTGTGCTTTGTAAAAAAATCGTAACTGTCGTATTTTTCGAGGTTTGCAAACATCTTGCCTGACTTCATATGGTGACCGTAAACAATGATATTTTTGCTTCTCGGATAAATACTGCAGTTCATATCAACGAAAATGCATCCGTTGGCATCGTTCTTTCCATTAAAATTATGGGAAAGATAATATTCGTTGTCCGGGCCCTTTACAACAGGATAATCTATGTGGGTATCGGCTATTTTAATCCAGCCGACCAAATCGTTGTTTCTATCGTAAGCGTCTTTATAATCGGGTAAAATATCGGGAATTACATATGTGTCGTATGTTACCGTCGTGTTGTATACAGGTTTGATTGTGGTAAAAACAAAAGCATTATCCTTTTTGGATTCTTCAATCTGTTCCTTGACATTTTCGCTTCTTTTATCGCTTAAAACCTTTAAACCGACCATAAACAAAGAAAGTACAACTACGCCAAGTGCAACCGCTATAATTGCAAATTTGGCGGTATTCTTTTGCTTTCTTTGTTTCTCGATATAATACTCCACTAAATCTTTATCGACATTTTCATCAAATTCTTCAACCTTTTTGCGAGAATTTATGTAATCCGAATCATCGAAATCATCTTCTTCTTTAATGATTCTCTTTTTTGTTGACGAAGTTTTGTTTTTGGATCCCGATGATTTTTTAAGATTATTCTCATATTTTTCGGTAATTTCATCTTCGAAATCAAATCCCAGTTTTGATTCGAATTTAATACCGCCAGTACAAATAGTTGAATATAATTTCTCAATATTGGAAGGTTTGGTTAAATCAAGTCTCGCTTTAATGCTTGAAATTTTCTTTGAGTCCCTCAAAAAAGCTTCATATTCACTTTTATTTTTGGCGAAATATCCTTCAACGGACCATTCGGAACTCATACTAATCCACCTTACATAATTATACATATATATTTTACTATATCTCGTTATAAATTCAAGCACAAAAACAACATATAGTCCTTTTGAGTATGATTAAACCCTTAAAAAAAGTCCGCTGCTTAAGCAACGGACTTTAATTTTATTTAACAACAATATTAACGATTTTACCAGGAACATAAATTTCTTTAACTATTGTTTTGCCTTCAATGGTTTTTGCAACTCCGTCTACAGCCTTTGCTTTAGCCAAAGCGGAATCTTTATCTTCTGCTTTAAGAAGTTCTACAACGCCTTTAACTTTACCGTTAACCTGAACGCCGATTTCAATTGTATCTTCATTGAGCGCAGCTTCATCAAATACAGGCCATTTTTCATATGCAATGGTTTCATTATGTCCCAAAATCTGCCAGATTTCTTCGCCTACGTGAGGACAGATACATGAGAGCATCTTAATAAAGCCTTCAGCATATTCTTTTGGACATGTACCCTTGACTGCTTCATTCATGAAGATCATCATCTGGGCAATCGCAGTATTGAATCCCAATGTCTCAAAATCGTTTGTTACTTTCTTAACTGTCTGATGATAAACTTTCTTGAGTCTGTCATCTGTATTTTCCGTAATATTGTCAGGATTGGTAAAGTAATTCCAAACTTTGTTTATATACTTTCTTGCACCTTCGACACCTGATGACGACCAGGGTTTTGAAACTTCCAAAGGACCCATGAACATTTCATAAAGTC
>DFEM01000024.1 GCA_002369155.1 Lachnospiraceae bacterium UBA3802
GACGGCGGTATCAAGTATTCCGGAGATATGACAAAAGCCATCGCAGCAGGTGCCAATGTATGTATGATGGGCTCAATGTTTGCAGGATGTGACGAAGCACCCGGCGAATTCGAAATCTTCCAGGGAAGAAAGTTCAAGGTTTACAGGGGCATGGGCTCCATAGCAGCCATGGAGAACGGTTCCAAAGACAGATACTTCCAGACAGATGCAAAGAAACTCGTACCCGAAGGAGTAGAAGGACGAGTAGCATACAAGGGAAGACTTGAAGATACGGTATTCCAGCTTATCGGTGGTTTGAGAAGCGGTATGGGATACTGCGGAACTGCAACCATCGAAGAATTAAAGACAAACGGAAAGTTTGTTAAGATTTCGGCAGCATCTCTTAAGGAAAGTCATCCTCATGACATTCATATTACAAAAGAAGCTCCGAACTATTCATCTGGAATGTAAATTAAACTAAATTCGAATCTGCGGCGCGGAAGTTTTTGCTTCCGCGCCATTTATTGACGATAAAGGTAATCTGTTTTTATGATTGAATTGATTGTTAACAGTCTGTTTTTGGGTGTCGGACTTGCCATGGATGCTTTTTCGGTATCGATTGCAAACGGACTTAATGAACCTGATATGAAAAAGACAAAATCCCTGTCGATAGCCGGAGTTTTCGCCTTTTTCCAGGCGCTTATGCCTCTTTTGGGATGGGTTTTCGTACATACGATTATTACGTATTTTAAGATCTTCGAAAAATTCATACCCTGGATAGCACTGATTCTCCTTTTATATATAGGTTCAAAAATGATAATATCGGCGCTTAAGGGCGGGGAGGAAGAAGAAAAGAAATCCGTGCTTACGCCCAAAGTGCTTTTTGTTCAGGGCATAGCGACATCAATAGATGCGCTCTCCGCCGGTTTTACGATAGGAGAATACGGACCTTTATACGCGATTCTTTGTGCAGCGATTATTGCTGCCGTAACTTTTATTATCTGCATTATCGGTTTGCTTTTGGGCAGGAAAATCGGCAACAAGTTTTCAAACAGAGCCCAGATTTTCGGCGGAGTTATACTTATTGCCATAGGAGTGGAGATATTTATCTCCGGTATGATTAAATAGATTAAAAGTCAGTGATTATGAAGAAAAGAAATATAGATTTTGGTTTATTAAAGAAAACATGTATACTGGCCATTCCCATCATGATACAAAACGGTATCGCAAATGCCGTCGGACTGGTAGACAATCTGATGGTGGGAAGTCAGGGAACGGAAGCAATAGTTGCCGTCTCGATTGCGGGACAGCTTATGTTTGTGTTCTGGCTCGCACTGTTCGGAGCTTTAAGCGGCCCCGGTATTTTTGGCGCGCAATATTACGGAAACGGCGATCTTGACGGTGTTCGCGACGTATTCAGAATCAAACTTTGGATGGGTATATTTGTCGGACTTTTGGGCATCCTCATTTTCTTCAATTTTGATACCTTCCTTTTGGGACTTTACATGAAGGGTCAGACAGAAGACGGAATAGATCCCGTATTAACCATGAATCTTGCCAAACAATATCTTCGAATCATGCTTCTTGGTATTCCTTTTATCGTTCTTACACAGGTTTATGCCACGAGCCTTCGTGAAACCGATGAGAGTTTCAAGCCGATGATTTCCGGCATTGTATCCGTGCTTACCGACGTTGTGTTTAACTATCTTCTTATCTTCGGTAATTTCGGATTTCCCGCTCTTGGCGTGGCAGGTGCCGCATATGCTACTGTTATAGCCAGAGTTGCCGAATTCCTCGTGTTGATCGTATGGTCGCATTTAAGAAGGAAAAAGCATCCTTTTCTTATCGGAATATACAAATCTTTGCTTATTAAGAACAGGCATATGATAAAACCGATACTTATAAAGAGTGTTCCCATCATGTTAAATGAGTTCCTATGGGCGGGTGCCATTGCATTTATGACCACCTGCTATTCTCAGAGAGGATTGGATGTACTGGCAGGAATCAACATCTCCAACGCCATCTGCAATCTTTTGAATGTAGTATTTATAGCACTTGGCAATGCTGTCGGCATTGTAATCGGTCAGCTTCTCGGTGCGGGAGAGTTCAAGAAAGCCAAGGACAGTTCGGTCGTTCTTATGTGGTTTACGGCTTTGATCTGCTCTGTGCTTACGGTAATCCTTATTGCTTTGGCGAAGTGGTTCCCGACACTTTACGATACCACGGAGACTTCCAAAGAGATGGCGACGGTGTTTATTACCATTACGGCGATTTTCTTCCCGCTGCAGGGATTTCTCAACTCGCTTTACTTTACGCTTCGTTCAGGTGGCAAGACCGTAATAACATTTATCTTCGATTCAATCTTCTCCTGGGTCGTTTGCGGAACATGTGCATTTATACTTTCGCACTACACCAACATGCATATCTTTGGAATTTATATTGCAGTTCAGTGTCTGGATTTCATAAAAGTCATCGTCGGATACGTTATGATCAAGAAAGGAATCTGGATTTCCAACCTTGTAAAACAGGATGCATAGAAATTCAAGACTTGTCGGACACCGGCTGAACAAACCCCTCGAATAAAAGGAATACCATAAAAATTAAATCAGGATTTAACTTTATTTTCGGCTCAAAACAAAGAAATTTCAACGCAAAAAGACCATTTTCAACGGTGGTCTTTTTTTGATTCATCTTTTGTCTTTTTAATAGAAATAAATATACTTAAATGTTATAATATAGTGGGTTTATTGGGAGGTGTTTATATGTTCAACATTCATGACGAAAAGCGAGACGGCTTTATGCTGAATAAATCCTTCGCAAAAAAGGGATATGACTGGTGGTGGCATTCATTTACGGCCGTCAACCCACTGACAGGCGAGGAAAAGCCGTTTTTTATTGAGTTTTATGTAATTAATCCGAAATACGGCAAAAAATATCCGGTATTCGGACAGACTCAGGGAGGCGGAAGCAAAAAAGAAAAACCGTCTTATGTCATGATCAAAGTCGGATGCTGGGGAGAGGATCATGTTCAGCTCCACAGATTTTACGGCATCAAAAAGGTCATTATCAGACCGGGAACTCCTTTTATCATCAAAGCGGGCAACTGCTTTTTAAGTGAAAATGAGACCTGTGGTATCGTGAGAGTATCAAACGGCGGAAAATCGCGTCATCCGGAGTGGATGTCCGATGCCGGCGAGATAGAATGGAAATTAACGATAGACAAGCAGATTTCCTACAATGTCGGATACGGAGCGGGAAAAGCATTCCGTGAGATGCAGGCATTTGACATGTACTGGCATGCGGAAGGAATGAAGACTGCATACAGCGGCATAATCAGATACAACGGTGTAACATACAATGTCATTCCCGAGCGCTGCAACGGATATGCAGACAAAAACTGGGGCAGGGATTTTACATCACCGTGGCTTTGGCTTTCATCCAACAATCTTTACAGCCGTGTCAGAAAACAAAAACTTACCAACAGTGTATTTGACATAGGCGGCGGAAGACCGCGGGTATTCGGAATCGCACTTGACGGAAAGCTTCTGGGAGGATTGTTCCTTGAAGGAAGGGAATATGATTACAATTTCTCCAAACCCTGGCAGGTTTCAAGACAGAGGTTTTCTTTCAGCGAAACCGATGACAAGGGCATCTGGAAAGTATGGCTTGAAAACAAAAAGAGCCTTTTGCAGATAAATGTAATATGTAAGAAGAAAGACATGCTTTTTATAAATTATGTCGCGCCGGATGCATCGAAAAAGCATGACAGGCTTTTCAACGGCGGCACGGGAAAGGCAATACTTAAATTGTACGAGAAAAAGAGAGAAGGACTTGAACTTATTGATGTGATTGAAGCAAGAAACGTTGGCTGCGAATACGGTGAGTACCAAAGATAATCGGAGATCATGATATGATTGGAAAAAAGAAAATAATAGGGTTGTGTATTTCGGCGGTTCACACCGGGTTTAAGGCGGATTTTGTTGAAATGCTTAATCAGGAAATAATCAGGGATAATTTTAAACTGATTGTTTTTAACAGCCTTCTTTCCGTATACGACGGAAGTATTTACGATACCGGAGCTTCTTCCGTGTACAATATCGTAAATTTTGACATTCTTGATTGCTTGATTATTTTCGACAGAGGTTTGATTAACAAACAAAACGGAATAGAAATGATAGCGAAAGCCAAAGAGAAAAACATTCCGGTTATTCTGATTAATTCCGAGAATGAAGGATGCTTTTGCGTTTCCGACGATTACAAGACTTCGTACAGAAGTCTCATAAGACATGTCATCAGAGACCATGATGTAAGAGATGTCTTTTTCATGGGCGGATACAGATGGGATCCCGATACACTCGATCGACTTGCATGCTTCAAAAAGGCACTGGGAGATGAAAATATCAATTTCAGCGACTGGATGGTTGGATACGGCGAGTTCAGGGATTCGGGTGCAAGAGATGAGATTGACCGTGTGATTAAAGAGAGGAGAAAGCCTCCCGAAGCTGTTTTTTGTGCCAATGACATCATGGCAATGGCAGTTTGTACAAGACTTAAGGAACTCGGATACAAAGTCCCCAAAGATGTTATAGTTACAGGCTACGACGGAATAGAAGAAGGCAAATATTTTATTCCGAATATAACCACGGTCAGACGTAATATCGAAGGCGAAGCCGTGGCGTGTGCCAATCTTTTAAAAGAAATATTCAGTGGCAAAGCGGAAAAGAGAATTATCAAGATTCCCTACAAGGTTATTTACAATGAATCCTGCGGCTGCCCGAGTGAAGAAGACTTCTCCGATTACAGGGAAAGAATGGCCGAATGCATGAAGATAAATCGTGACTTCTCCGCACATGAGGCAGATGTGTTTGCAGGAGCGGACAAGTTTTTAATGTGCGATTCGCTTCCCGAGATGCTTGATGCTCTGGTTAATTATAACCTGGGTGATAAATCGTACATGTGCATTAAATCGATGCTTTTTGAATCTTTAAGCATAATGTACAAGAGCAACCTTGATATTGATTATTCCAACGAATACATTATTCTTTCCTCGGAAAGCGACGAAGAATTCGGACTTATAGACGATGATTTGAAAATGATAGTTCCGAATGCGGAAGAATGGTTCAGGGATGACACGGTATTTATTGTCAATGCCCTTTATGTAGAGGATTATCAGTACGGTTTGTATTTTTACAAGACCGAAGACATCCGCTATATGGCAAACCGCGTTAACAGAATGTCGAGAGCACTCAATCTGTCCTTTGGTACCGTATATACCAGAATGATTCAAAAGGGTATGCAGATGGAACTCGAACAGGCTGCATATCTTGATCCGATGACTCAGATTTCCAATCTTAAGGGTCTTGAAAAATGGTTTGAAGAATTCAGTGAAAAGAGCGAGAACCATACAAATGCCGTTGCAATGGCAATCTTCAAACTCGATAAATACAAATATATTTACGAGAATTTCGGTGTCCTTGAAATAGAGGAAGTTGTTAATATTATTGCCCGCGTATTATCCGGAAACAACGGAAGGAAAAAATTCACGGCACGTATTTCGGACGATGAATTTGCACTGGTGGATTATACCGGCGATCTGGATGATGCAAAGAGTGCGGAAACGATATTAACGGAGGCTGTAAGCGCACTTCAAAGCGGCGTGGAAAATTACAATTCGGTCAAGTTTAAGGATTACGCGGTTGAATTAAATGTCGGATTTACGCTGCTTAACAAGGGCTGGGACTGCGATCTTCGCTCGGTAATGCGTCTTGCTTACGGTGAATTGTATTTAAATATTTTAAGAGACAAGAGAAAGAATTACGTTCAGGATGCTTTGCAGGAAGATACCACAGATCACTACGATGATTTGATGCTTGTACTCGACAAGAATCTTTTGACATATTATTTCCAGCCGATAGTAGATGCTCTGACAGGAGAGATTTACGCATACGAGGCATTAATGAGAACCTCGGGGGGTATCAACATTTCTCCGCTTGTCTTGCTTGATACGGCCGCTAAATACAAGAAATTATACGAACTCGAAAAGATGACTCTTTTTGGCATAATGGATTATTATGTAGAGCATTTTGAATTGTTTAAGGGAAGAAGACTGTTTATTAACAGCATTCCCGGCCATTTCTTAAATGATGCTGATTTCAAAGAGTTTACGGAGAAATACAAAAACTATATTAAGTACTGCGTATTCGAGATTACGGAGCAGAATTCAATCTCCGACAGTGAACTCGGAAAGATCAAAACACTTACCGTTGAAGATATGCAGGGACAGCTTGCCGTTGACGATTACGGTTCGGGACAGAGCAATATCCAGAATCTTTTAAGATATACGCCCAACATCGTTAAAATCGACAGATTTCTTATCAAGGATATTTACAAGGATTCCAACAAGCAGCTGTTTATAAGCAATATCATTGAATTTGCCAAATTAAACGATATGCGCGTAGTCGGCGAAGGAGTGGAAAACGAAGAGGAATTGAAGACCGTAGCGAAATACGGCGTGGATTATATTCAGGGATTTTATACGGCAAAGCCCAATCCCGAACCTCTCGATTCACTGCCCAAGGAAATATCCGAACAATTCGACAAGACATAACTCGGAGCATTTATGGAAAGCATGAGACTGGATAAATATTTATCCAATACAACGGGAGAATCCAGAACCAAAATAAAAGATATATTAAAAGCAGGCAGAGTGAAGGTCAACTCATCGACAATCAAGGATGCGAAGACTCAGATTACACCCGGAGAAGACCTGGTGGAACTTGACTCAATGCCTGTAATTTATGAGAAATTCAGATATTATCTTTTAAATAAACCCGCAGGGTGCGTCAGCGCCACAAAGGATCGATTAAGCGATACCGTTCTTGATTTTTTCAAAGGCGAAAATATGGACGGATTCTTTCCGGTAGGGCGTCTTGACAAAGATTCCGAGGGGCTTTTGTTAATCACAAACGACGGGATGCTCGCCCATCGTCTTTTGTCTCCGACAGGACATGTCCCGAAGGTTTATTTTGTGGAACTTGATCGTGAAATCGAAGAAAAAGACATTGTAAAAATCGAAGATAAAATAGATATCGGCGACGACAAACCATGCCTCCCGGCGATTGTAAAAAAGAAGGAAGAAAATTTTGCCGAGATTACGATTTTTGAAGGCAGATTTCACCAGGTAAAAAGAATGTTTGCGGCAGCAGGATACGAGGTAAAATATCTTAAAAGAATCGCTATGGGAGATTTGTTTCTGGATGATAATCTAAAGACCGGTGAATACAAAAAAATCGGAGAAGAGGAAATATCTCTTTTGAGAAAGAAGGTTTAATATGGCAAAGGGAAACAATCAGAAATGCAAATTGCTGTATCTTATAAAGGTCATGGAATCGCTTACGGATGATGAGCATTCTTTAACCATGTCCGAAATTATTGCCGAACTTGAAAAGCACGAAATTACGGCTGAAAGAAAAAGCATCTATTCGGATTTGGAAACAATGCGCGAACTCGGATACGATGTTATCGGGGATGATTCCGGAAGATATTTTGCATATCTTCTCGGAGAGCGTACTTTCGAACTTGCCGAACTTAAACTTCTTGTAGATTCGGTTTCGGCATCGAAATTCGTTACCGACAAAAAGTCCAAATCTTTAATCAAAAAACTTGAAAGCCTCACGAGTGTATACAATGCCAAAAAGCTTGACAGACAGGTGATTGTAAGCGACAGAGTGAAGACGATGAACGAAAGCATATACATTAACGTCGATATAATTCATTCTGCGATAGCCGAGAACTGTCAGATAAGATTCAGATATTTTAATTACAATTCCAAAAAGGAAATTGAGTACAGAAGAGACGGAGAGTTCTATTATGTTTCGCCGTGGGCTTTGATTTGGAGCGATGAGAATTATTATCTTGTTGCATATGATTCACAGGACAAAATCATCAAACATTTCAGAGTGGACAAGATGAACAAAATGAGTCTTGTTGATGCCAAAAGAGAGGGAGCATCCGAATACAAACAGATGGATGTTTCCGAGTACTCCGGAAGGATTTTCGGCATGTATGCGGGAAAGACGGAGAGAGTACGAATGGAGTTTGACAATGAACTCGCGGGAGTTGTTATAGATAAGTTCGGCAAAGACGTAAATATCGTCAAAACCGGAGCAAAGAAGTTTGTTGTAAGCGAAAACATCCGTGTAAGCAATCAGTTTTTCGGATGGATTTTCGGACTGGGAAGCGGTGCGAAAATTATTTCACCCGCAAGCGTTGTAAATGCATTTAATGATGAGTTGAAAAAGAGACTTGAATAGGGGAAGACAAAATGAAGTTATCGGACTTGCAAATTTATTCGAATATTGTAATTCAGACACATGACAATCCGGATCCGGACGCCATCGCATCGGCATTTGGGTTGTATACATACTATAAGGCCAAGGGAAAAGATGTCAAAATAGTATACAGCGGCAGAACACAGATTCAAAAGTCCAATCTTGTATTAATGATAACAGAGTGCAATATTCCCATAGAATATGTTAAGGAAGGCACAAACTTCGGCGATGCTTTGCTGATTACTGCGGACTGCCAGCATAAGGAAGGCAATGTTACGGATCTTTTTGCGGATCATATTGCCATCATAGACCATCATCAGGGAACCGGAGAGGGAGATTATAAGGAAATAGTTCCGTATCTCGGAAGCTGTTCCACTCTTGTCTGGTCGATGATGACTAAAGAAAATTTTGATATCGAAGATAATGTAAAGCTCGGAACGGCATTTTATTACGGCCTTATGACCGACACCGGCAATTTTATGGAGGTAAGCCATCCTCTCGATCGAGATATGATGGATACCATTAATTATTCAAAATCCCTGATTAAACTTTTTACGAATTCCAATATATCTTTGCAGGAACTTGAGATCGCCGGCGAAGCGCTTATTCATTATGATTACGATGAAGAAAACGCCTGCCTTGTTATTCATGCTCAACCCTGCGATCCCAATATTCTGGGATTTGTAAATGACCTTGCTCTTCAGGTAGACAAGATAAAGGTTTCCGTTGTATTTAATGAGACCAACGGAGGTTTCAAATTATCCGTAAGAAGCTGTTCGAAGGAAGTTAAAGCAAACGAACTTGCGGCATACATTACCGAGGGAATCGGTTCCGGCGGCGGACATATGGAAAAGGCCGGCGGATATATCGATTATGAACTCTTCAAAAATCATCGTCCGGAAATCACGATGGAAGAGTATTTAAAAAATAAATTAAAAGAATACTTCAAAAACAGTACGATTATTTATGCCAAGGATTACGAGATTTCTCTTGAAGGCATGAGGAAATATGTTAAGAAGCATATTCAAAGAGGCTTTGTCGATTTGTCGAAGATTCTTCCTCAGGGAACGCCCATCACGATAAGAACACTCGAAGGCGATGTTGATACCAAGGTAGATGAAAATTACTATATTATTATAGGATTGAAAGGAGAGGTTTATCCGATACTTAAGGATAAATTTTATAAATCCTATCATGAGAGTGAAGATAAATATGAATTCAGCGGCGAATACGATCCTGCTGTTCATATCAAAAATGAAGGAAAAGTGCTTAACCTTATTTCACATGCGAAAGCCTGCGTGAATTATGATACATCCTGTATTTATGCCAGAGAACTTGACAGTATTGTAAAAATCTTTACTTTCTGGGATGAGGAAAGTTATTATCTCGGAAGACCCGGAGACTTCTTTGCATGTCGCGTTGATGATACCAAGGATATTTATATTATTGAAAGAGATGTATTTTTCAAAACTTACGATCCCTGTTAAACAACGAAACAGGATTACAGAGGAAAAAAGAAGCGAATTAACAAGCGTCACAATGATTTTGTTGTGGCGCTTTTTGAGTAAAAAAATAATTGCTAAATAAAACAAATAAAAATATAATGAACTAGAATATATTTTACAGGAGGCGCAATTATGAGCATCAGAATAGGTATCATCGGATACGGTAACCTTGGACGCGGAGTTGAATGTGCTGTAAAACAGAACAAAGATATGGAACTTGTGGCTGTATTTACAAGAAGAAACCCCGACAGTGTTAAGATTCTTACAGAGACAGCCAAGGTGGTCAACATTTCCGAGATAGAAAACTGGAAAGACAAAATAGATGTAGCAATTATCTGCGGAGGTTCTGCAACGGATCTTCCCGTACAGACTCCCGAATATTCCAGATTATTCAACTGCATCGATTCATTTGACACACACGCAAAGATTCCCGAGCATTTCGATAATGTTAACAAGGTTTGTCTTGAGAATGAAAAGGTTTCCATCATTTCAATCGGCTGGGATCCCGGTCTTTTCTCACTCATCAGACTTATGGGCAATGCAATTTTGACAAACGGAAAAGATTATACATTCTGGGGCAAGGGCGTAAGCCAGGGACA
>DFEM01000048.1 GCA_002369155.1 Lachnospiraceae bacterium UBA3802
TTATCCGGTTCAAGTAATAAGGGTCAGAAATAATCCTTCTCAGCAATTGCTCCCCTAGCAAAATTTTTATTATTTTCAGCGGTAATTATAGTTAAAACAAATCTTAATTGCAATAGTTTTTAATATTATTGCTGATTGTTTTCCTGATTGTTGATTTTTTCGGTATTACCCTGATTGAAACCTTCCACGTTTTTGGCTTTGGAGCCGTTTACAAAACCGGAAATAAGTGCGGCGATACCAAGTGTCGAGCCCGTTGTCAAAATGGCGATATCATCGATGAAACCTGCGACAGGGATGGCATCGGGAATCACATCGAGAGGAAGAATCGTATATCCGCCGGATGCGACAAACAAAACCACACCTGCTGCGATAAGAATTTTCTTCATCTTTTCGTGATGAGCCTTTTTACATTCGGGACAGCGTTTGGTTTCCGTGCCGAATAACTGTTTGTTGCAGTCCTTGCATCTCATAACTATGATACGCTGCTGACATTTGGGGCATACGACCGTATTATCGGGTAAATCCATGTAATTGCAGTGCGGACAGATAATCATTTTTTTCCTCCTCATTCGTTTTATTATCGAGGTTTTGGTATTTCATAACTTTTAGATAATAATATAGCCGGGGAGTGCACTGTGTCAATATCGAGAAATCGGGCAAAAAAAGCGACTGTAAATATATTGTTATTTACAATCGCCTTAAATTTATTTTAGAAAATCAGCAAAGCCAGATGGTATACGATGCAGGAGAGAAGCAATGCGCTTCCTGCATAAAATCCTGCGACCAAAGCCGTCCATTTTATGGAGTGAGATTCTTTATATGTTGTATTTAAAGCCATTACGCAGGGAATGTTAAAGGTACATGCAAAGATGAATGCAAGTGCTTCGGGTTTGGAAATCATCGATCCCATTACGGAGGAAAGCGCATTAATATCGGTAGCAACTACATTTCCGTTAAACGCAACATCGGCTATATTGTTTTGTCCCATGTAAGTAGCGTTTAAAACTCCGAGTACCGCTTCTTTTGCAAAGGCGGAGCTTATAAATCCCATAAAAGTACGCCAGCTTAAACCAAAGAACATGGTTACGGGTTCGATTTTGGTACCGATTTTATATATAAGGCTCGAAGCTATGTTTCCGTCGGGACTGTACGAGAAAATCCAGAAGACCAAAGATACCAGAAATACCGTAATAAATGCTCTTTTTACGATGTCCTGGAATTTCATCAAAGCTTCTTTGAAAATGTGACCCCAGTGAGGCTTGTGAAAAGGAGGAAGTTCCATAATCATACCGCCGTTTCCGTCTTTGGGAGTAAGGAATTTGCCGAATATCAGCGATACAAGCCACATCATAAAGATTGCGTAAAGAATAATACCCAGACAGATTAATATGGTTTCAAAAGGAGAGAATACCATACCTGCAACAACGGGTACAACAGACCAGATTGATGCGCAGGGTATTGCCCATACGGTAACCATCGTAAGCATTCTCTGGCCCCAGTTATCCATGACTCTCGAACCGCACGCTCCGCCGATGGTACATCCGAATCCCATCATAATGGGACATACGGCTTTTCCCTGAAGACCGAGCTTTGATAATACAGAGTCAAACTGATATGCCGCTCTTGCAAGGAATCCGATTTCTTCGAGGAATCCGAATACCAGATTTACACCGAATACAAAAGCGCCCATTGAAATAACGAAATAAACGGTATTGGGAATGAGCAGGCTGAATATGGAAACGAGCCATTTGTGAACCTTCAAAGCATTCAATCCCGCGGCAATCGGACCGCCCAAATACTGAGGAATCATTTTTGCAACTGCCATAAAAGGTGACATTATAAGCATCGCGGCAATGAATCCGGCAAGTACGATAAGAAGGCATACAATCTTTCCCCAGAATTTGGAAGTAAGTACCTTGTCGAATTTTGACAATGTATATTTTTTATCGGAAGTCTTGCAGACTCCTTCAAGGATTTTTTCAATCCATTCGTATTTTTCTTTTGAATCCTCAATGATGGTCGATCTTGTATCGATATAAGTGCCTTTCTCCTTTGGACCGTCAATGGGAATGTGAGGATTTTCAATTTCCTTTTTTATAAGCTCCTTTAATTTGTTATACTCTTTTCCTTTGGCTGCAATAAAAGGAAGTACGGGAATTCCGAGTCTTTCGGAAAGAAGACTGTCATCTATTGTTTTTCCCTGTGCTGCTGCCACATCCATCATGTTGAGTATGAGGATTGCCGGTTTTCTCATCTTTGCAAACTCAGCCATCATGAACATACTTCTTTCAAGCTGGGATGCATCCACAAGAACGATGGTAAGATCTGCCTCATTGCTTCTTATATAACTTGTGGTAATTATTTCCTCATCGGAGTTTCCGGATAAACCGTAACTTCCCGGAAGATCGATTAAAGAATAAGTTTCATTTTCGTATGTGAATTTACCTTCGCACTTTTCAACAGTTTTTCCGGGCCAGTTTCCGACATGCTGTCTTGAACCGGTAAGTGCGTTAAATACCGTGGATTTGCCGGAATTCGGCTGACCGAGCAATGCTATTTTTTTCATTTTTTATCCACCTCCACTTCAAGATGTTCGGCATCTTTTCTGTTAAGTGCGATAAGAGTTTCTCTCACGTAAATGAGTACCGGCATCCTCTTGTCATTTTTGACCGTCTGGAACCTGGTTCCGTTTGTAATACCGATTGCAGTTATACGATTGGTAAACTTGGTGTCGCCGTTAATCGCTGCTACAATCCCCGTGTCATCGGGTTTTGTTTGTGTCAGATTCATTTTTCCCTCCTAAAATCTGCCCTTATATAATTAGTTTAGGCTAACTCGATTGACAAAAAAATAATAATACCGAAGCATTATTTAATTGAGTCCGTACATGTTCACATCAGTTAGCCAATTCTAACCGCGATTTTATCACTATCGTTTTTTTAGGTCAAGCATATATTAAGAAGGTTTTAATTTATTATGAAAAGATTTTTATAAATATTATTTTATGGTAAAATCTTTATTGTTCGGATTAAAAGATCAGACACAGTAAACAAAAAAGGGGAAAGTATGAAAAGTAAAAAAAGAGAACTTGAATATGCCCGTACTCATTTTAAAGAGGTGCATCATACCACGTTAAATCCGGAAGGCCCGGGAGTGGTTCGTATTCATCTGATACCTCCGAAAGTTGAGGATGATTATATCGGACCGAGCATTGCAATCATAAACGGTCAGGATATCATTCCGGTTAATCCGGCATGGAGCATACTTCTTACGGAATTCATAGAAGAGACCAACAAATACAGCGGTAAGGAAATAAATGAGGATGATTTTAAGGTCATCCTTAAAAATGTATGCAAAAATACCGGGAAAGTATATCCCATGGTTCCCAAATCCGTGTTCAAAAAAGACCTCTTCAGAATGATGAACACTTTCAAGCAGGTGGCATACCGCGAAAAAGTTGATGAAGAAATCGGATATATGAGCATCGGTGATTATGCCCCTTACATGAGCGCGCCACATCGTATGGATTTGATGGTAAGCGCTATGGAAAAAGAGGGCAAATGGAACTGCAATCAGTGCTGCATTCACTGCTATGCCGCAGGTCAGAAAAATGCCAACGAAGAAGAGCTTTCAACCGAAACCTGGATGAAGATCATAGACAAGTGCCGCGAAATCGGCATTCCTCAGCTTACCTTCACAGGCGGCGAGCCCACCATGAGAACCGATCTTTTGAATTTAATCGATCATGCTCAGTGGTTTGTGACAAGATTAAACACAAACGGCATTCTTTTATCCGAAGATTATTGTCAGAAATTAAAAGAAGTATCCTTAGACAGCATGCAGATTACATTCTATTCCTCGGATGAAAAGATTCATAATACTCTGGTCGGAGCAAATAAATACAGCGATACCGTGGAAGGAATCAAAAACGCAATAAAAGCAGGTATCAGCGTAAGCATCAATACACCGCTTTGCACGCTTAACCGCGATTATGTAAAAACACTTGAATTTTTACATTCACTCGGTGTTTTATATGTGACCTGCTCGGGCCTTATCACGACCGGAAATGCCGAAAAGGAAAAATCGGAAGAGCTTCAGCTTAAGACTGACGAGATTAAGGATATTTTAAGGGCAGCGGTAAAATACTGCGCGGATAACGGAATGGAGATAAGCTTCACTTCACCGGGATGGGTGGAAAACTCATTCTGCGATGAACTTGGAATCAATCCTCCCACATGCGGTGCATGCCTTTCAAACATGGCAATTACACCTTCCGGAAAAGTCGTTCCCTGCCAAAGCTGGCTCTCTGACGATGCTTTGGGCGATTTTCTGTCCGAAGACTGGGACAGCATCTGGGAAAACGAGCGATGCGTTCAAAGAAGGGATTACAGTACCAAAATGGAAGGAAAATGTCCTTTGAGAAAATTTAACAAAGAAGAAAAGGAGGGAGAAGCAAATGAATAAGCAAAAACATTTTTCCCGATTTCTTCTTGGTTTGATTCTTTCCGTATTTCTTGTTGCGGCTGTCTTTATGGCTTTGCCGGCAAAAGGTTACGCCAAGGATCTGGATGAAATAGTCAATTATACAATCAAGGTTGATGTCAATGAAGACGCAACCCTTACAATGACCTATCATATCGACTGGAAGGTACTTGATTCAACGAGCGAAGGTCCTCTTTCATGGGTTCTGATCGGAATTCCCAACAAAGAGTACAAGGAAATAAAAGCGAATTCGGACTGTATAAAGAAAATAGCCTACAATTCAAGCAACGGCTCCTGCGTAAGGATTGATCTTGACAGGGATTATAAAAAAGATGAGATAGTTCCCATTGAATTTGTTCTCGTTCAGGATTATATGTACCAGATGGATCTTTTAAAAGAAGGAGAAACCGTATATCAGTTCACACCCGGATGGTTCGATGAAATTCAGGTGGACAATCTTGAAATCAGATGGGCAAGCGATAAGGTCATCGAGGCGTCTCCCGCATATATCGAGGAGGACGGTTATTACGTATGGAATACGAGTCTTGAAAAAGGCGGAAAATACAAG
>DFEM01000097.1 GCA_002369155.1 Lachnospiraceae bacterium UBA3802
GATGATGATTTTGATGATGATTTCTTTGATGATGAAGATGCAATCGAAATCAAGGACGACAAGGAAGAAGAATAATTCGACTTTTCTAAATTTATCATAAAGACAGTAAGAAGGAATGACACGGAGGTTATTCCTTTTTATTTTGCAAAAATGTAACAAAAATGGAATGACTTTGAGGCCATTCCATTTTTGAAATTATGGATTTATTATATCAGAAAGTCATTCCACAGACCTTCCAGCTGCCGTCTTCTTTGTAATAGTAGAACCTGGCATCGGTTTCTACATCGCGAGGCCTTACACCGTAAATTAACATGTGCTGCGTATGTTTTATTTCACAATAAAACGCTTCCTCACTGTAAGGAATAAATTCTATTATTTCGTCCTCGACTTCTTGTGTGACATGATTGGGAAAATATTTAAGATTTCCGCTGTTTGATTTGATCTCTTTTACAATCATGTTGTTCTTTGTAAAAATCTTATCCAGAGCGCTGTCGTTGACTTCCCTGCAAACAACCTGTGCATATACTGATACGGCTTCTTTGGCAAATTCAATCATTTCATCTTCGATTTCTTTCGGAGCGGTAATCGGTGTTTCGTATACGCCTGTGGTATTGTTTACCTTTGGTGAGATTTTTTCACCGAATGCGTTGATTACTTTTATTTCGGGCTGTTCGTACAATCCGGTTATTTTGTAATATTTTTTAAGCGGAAGAGTGGTAAATTCTTCGAAATGTTTTTCGGGATTTAAATCTATACGACTTACATATTCGGGAGATACTTTGACATCGTTTACATAGACTTTGCAATTATCGTAAGCCTGGACGGTTACATTCCATTCGGGCTCTGAATACATTTCAAAGTCATCAATCTGATATATCGGAAGATCATAAGCTCTTTTTTCATCTTTTTGCGACATTGATACTTTTCCGAAAACATAATTATCCGCAGTTAAAAGATATACGGGATTCTTGTCCGTAAAATCCCTGTCTTCCGTATAGGATATGTTCTTTTCGTCAATAAGTTTTGTGTAATAGTTTTTTACGTTTTCTTCTGTCTCAAATTCACTGATGACGGGTTTTTCGGAAAGCTCACCGTATAAAGATTCTACATCCAAAGGAGTGAAATCTTTCATGAAGTCGTCCATCACGTGACAGGGTAGTGATTCGTTATATACTTTTTCGTAGTCTTTGAGAAAACGGTAAAATCCGAATAGAAGAATGCTTATGATTATAATTAATGATGCGGACCATGAAATCATAAAAATCAAAAATCTTTTGCGTGATTTTTTAAGTTTGATTTCATTTCTTTTATCGGCATTTGCCGTTTCTTTTTTGCCGGAAGTGTTTGAATCGCTTTTGTTTGACTGTTTTACGGAATTTATTTCGGATTCTTTAAATGAACGGCTTTTTTTTCGTTTGGTTTCTTTTTCATCAAGAGGCCTTAGGGCGAACATGGTCGCTTTTTTGGAATCTTTGATCTTTTTTTCAAGCGAAGAAAAAGAAACATCCTCTGCCCAGTTGGGATCGGTGTTATCATTCATTTCGCTCATTCTCTTTTTTTTGTTAAAAAGATCGCGGTTCATGTTACCTCTTTTCCACAACAAAGGCAGTAGGCATTGCTCTGTTGCCGAGAGTACAGCTTGAAACGATTTCCTCGTTGTTATAAACCATGGATGAGGACATGCCACCGTCAAGATTGGCAGCATTTACTGCACCGAATTCTTCCATGATGGTAATCAAATCCCCCATGGTGGCACCGAGAGAAGAGGGCTGTCTGCCTTCGATTACAAGCAAAAGAACATCTCCGTTTTCTCTCTGACCAATGGCTGATCTCGGATTAAGTCCGCTGCCTGAACCCGAATACTTTGCGGATTTGCCGTTTACGATTAATGCGGGACCGAAAGATACGGCATCTCTTACTCCGATCGACATTGCGTATCCGGCGCTCATTCGACCGACCACAAGAACATCATCTTTTGTAAAGCCATATACATCATATGATGATTCGGGATCTCCGAAACGAAGAACACCTTCGGAGAAGACCACGCCTTCGGGCATGCCGCCGGTGCCAAGGCCTATTTCATCGTCATATTTGCCTCCGTTAATGCCCGCTACGCAGTCGTATTTTTCAACGAGCTTGGGGAGAGTGAGCCCCGGTGCATCGTAATCATAATAATCAAGTGTTGCGACCTTTACTCTTGAAGGGTCGTAAACAACCATCATTTTTCCTTTGTAGGTATCACCGTGAACATCAAAAATATCTATTCCGTCACCATCGGGATCTATGGAAGGATCCTGATCTGTTTCCGTATTGATTTCTTCTGATACTTCTCCCTCATTTTCGGAAGTCCTTGTTTTAATCATTGCAATGTCCGTAATTTCTTCAAATTCGGATGTATTGTTTTTTGCAAGGATTTCGTCGATTTCTTCTTTTGAAAGATATATGTCAGCCATAACTCCGCCGACACTTGATTCCTTGGCGGAAGCAACAAACAAATCCCTTATTCTTTTCGAAGGACCTTTGTTTACAAAATAAAGAAAAATGTATGAACCTATCAGTAAAATAAGGAATGTGACGCCAAACCAAATAAAGAACCGACCGACAAGGCGACCGATTCGAGAAGCGACACAGTTCTTTCTTTTATTTTTTGTGGTTTTCATGATTTTAAAATACCATATTTTGTATTTTTCCTCAATAATAAATTTACATAATATTTTAGGAAATGACGGACAAAGATGTTGATTTAACAAAATGTATTTTTAATAAAGAAATTTTCCTATTTTATGTTTTATCCATTGAATTGAAAAAAATTTTTATATATAATGTAGTTTATTATGGTTAAAAATGCGCATTTTCAGACATTTCGAGGACATTCATATGAAATATCAGGTTAGAAAAGCAGCAGGAAAATATTGGCTGGTTGATTTGGATCAGGAACCATGGAATTTTCAAAAACCTGTAGTGATGAATGAAACGGGATATGAAATTTGGCAAATGTTTAGTAATGGTTTGGGCATAGGGGAAATTTCTGAGGAAATTGCTTCAAACTATTCAATATCCATAGATGACGCAAAGTCAGATGTTAAGGCTTTTTTTGACATGCTTTCGGATAAAAATATTAAAGTACCAAAGGAAAAGGAATGAATGTTTTACTTATAGGCGGCTACGGCAGCCTAATTAACAATCTTATCGTCAAGTTCAAAAAAGAAGGTCACAGAGTATATCTTATTACGGGAAGCCGTTACAATAACGCTCCCTATCAAAGAGTTTTCGAAAAGTATAATTTCCCTTACGATGCTTCATGTCTTAAAGAAGTATTCGAAAGTGTCAAAGCGGATATAACCATATATCTGGGAGCTTTTGATACCAATTATAGCTGGGAAAATGAGGAATCCGAAGCGGTTTCGTATTCTTCGGGACTCATGAATATCCTTATGAGTCATTCGATGAACAATTCGGGTAAATTTATATACCTTTCTTCGGATGAGGTTTTCGGACACGGACTCGAGAGGGTTATTACCGAGTATGACGAAAAGAAATCCGTCACGGTAAAAGGTATGGTTCTCTCACAGGCAGAAGAAATGTGTGAAAGCTACAAGACCTATAAGGATATGGATATCATAACCTTAAGACTTGATCATCTTTTTACATTCCCCAAGAAAAGAAGCGAAGCCAGAGATATTATTACAAAAATGTGTCTCGAGGCTCTTGAAAGCAATACAATTACAATTACCAGGCGAAATACTTTTGCGCCTTTGTATGAATCGGATGCGGTTCAGTTTATATTCAATCTTGCAAAGGCAAACAATCATAAGTACAGCCTTTACAATATTTCCTCCGGAAAAGAAATTACCGAGCAGGAACTGGCTGAAATTATCTCAAAGAACATGGATGCTCCGATTGCGATAATCAACAAGGAAGGAAGAGGGACCAGAAAGGTGCTTTCCTCCAAACTTTTTGAAATCGAATTCGGTAACAATGCCATTTGCGATTTAAACAAAGTAATTCAAAAGATTACTGCGTTTATGCAAAAAAACAGATATATATTCTTAAACGATCTGGATAAGAAGCCTCCTTTTTACAAGAGAATTCTTGATAAGGCGGGCTGGTTTATCCATGCGATAATTCCCTTTGCGGAAAATCTTGTCGCATTTATTCCCTTTTTCATGTTAAACAACAGAGCTACGGGTTCGCAGTTTTTTGCCAACCTTGACTTCTATCTTTTGTACGTACTTCTTTTTGCGATTGTATACGGACAACAGCAGGCTATTTTTTCGGGTGTTCTTGCTGTCTGCGGATATGTGTTCAGACAGATGTACGACAGATCCGGATTCGAAGTTTTGATTGATTCCAATACATATGTATGGATTGCACAGCTTTTCATTGTGGGAATGGCTGTCGGATATTTAAGAGATCAGATTAAGAAGTTAAAAAGAGAGAGCGTTGACGAGAAGGATTTCTTATCGCTTCAGCTTCGTGACATTCAGGATATCAATACAACCAATGTCAGAGTTAAAGATGCACTCGAAACTCAGATTGTCAATCAAAGTGATTCAGTAGGAAAGATCTATAAAATTACATCTAAGCTAGACCAGTACAGCCCTGAGGAAGTTTTGTTCTATGCTGCAGAGATGGTTTCGAATCTGGTTAAAAGTAAAGACGTTGCCATTTATGTTGTATCCAATTCTCAGTTTGCCCGTCTTTTCTCCGCCACAAGCGATAAAGCAAGAGCGTTCGGTAATTCATTAAGATACCAGGAACTCGGAGAAATGTACGATGTCATCAAGGAGAAGGAAGTCTATATCAACAGAAAACTTGATGAAAGATATCCCATGATGGCAAATGCGATTTTTGATGATGCGGACAGAATACAGATTATTGTTTTTGTATGGACGATGCCATGGGAAAACATGACACTCGGACAGTCAAATCAGCTCGTTGTTATAAGTGCTCTTATTAAGAACGCAATCATAAGATCGAGCCGTTATCTGGATGCTTTGGCGGAAAAGAGATATGTGGAAGGAACCAAAATTCTTTCGGAAGATGCTTTTGAGGATTTGATGAAAGCATATATGAATGCCGAAAAAGAAGGTTTGGCCGAATGTGTTCTTCTTAAAATTCTTGCAGACAGAAGCGAGTATGTTCAGACAGGAATTATTCTTGAAAAATTGTTGAGAGAATCAGACATAATGGGTATCGGAGAAGACGGAGAGTTGTATGTGCTTCTTTCGAATACACAGAGAGAAGATTCGAAATTTGCAATTGACCGTTTGCTTAAAAACGGTATTGAATGCGAATATGTGGAGGATGGCGTAAGATGCCTTCGTACGGACAGGATTTAAGAAACTTTCTTATCCTTATCTTGATAAACACAATAGTTTCGGTTGTTTATTATTTGTTAAGCAGGTTTCTTTTTAAAAGCAAAGAAAATACATATTCGAAAGATGAAGAGAAGAAAAAGCACAGTCTGAAAATCAGGCTTATCGTAATGCTTTTGATACCTGTGGTGGCACCGGTTTATTTTATCGGTTCATGGCTGGTCTATAAAGTATTTTTCTCTGAACCCGTCGATTTGGAAGACGTTATCTTCAGCAAGGATAAGGTTAAGTTCAATGTGCGTGCGGAAGAAGAGAAGGAAAGAAACCTTACATCTTTAGAAGAGGCTGTTGAGATTACCCAGAAGAAGGATTTAAGAACCCTAATGATGAGTGTTGTAAGCGGTGATATCGACAAATTTCTTTCTTCAATCAATTTTGCTTTGACAAGTAATGATTCCGAAACCGCTCACTATGCCGCTTCCGTAATGCAGGATGCTTTAAACGATTTCAGAGTAAAGGTTGAGAAACAGTACAAAAAGATAAAAGAAGATGAAGATAACAGAGCTGTTTACGCAGAGGCTCTCATAGAATACATGAACGCAATTCTGGCTCAAAATGTTTTCATCGAGATGGAACAAAAAGATTATGTAAACCGACTTGATGAAGTGGCTGATATCTTTTATGAAGATGCAAGAGACAAAATCAACGAAGAACAGATGGAAGGTGTCGCTTTAAGACTTCTGGAAATTCAGGAGTACGAAAAATGCGAAAAGTGGTGTGACAGAATAAAACTGCTGCATCCGAGTACACTTCCCGCATATACATGCAGACTTAAGCTTTTGTTTAATATGGGAAGAAGAGAAGAGTTTTTCGATACAATAGAGGAACTCAAAGCTTCATCCGTAGTTATAGACAAAGAAACGCTCGAATTAATCAGAGTATTTCGAAAGGAATAATCGATGGTATCGAGAAGAAACCTGATTACGATTATCCTTATGATGATGACAATCTTTTTTATGTTTCAGTTTTCGCAGGTTGTCAAAGTAAGGAATAATCAATACGATACAAATCTATATGCTAAAGAAAACATTCTTATAAGCACGGGTAAATTCATTCCTGATTCTTCAAACGAATGTGTTGTTTTCATAGGAGATGACAAGACACAAACCTATGATGTCGTAAAGGAGTGGAGCGATTACGGAAAGAAATACTTAAAGCAGTATTCAAATCTTGAAAGCACCGACGACAAATTGCTTATGAATGCCTCGCTGATTCTCATTGATTCCAAAACGGTTGACTGCAAAGAAAACGTTATTACTTTGGAAGAGATGACGAAAAACGGGACGACGATGGTATTTTTGAATACTCCGTCATCGAGAGAAATCAAGTTTTCAAGGAGACTTAAAAGACTCTTCGGAATCAGCAAAGTAAGGGAAGAAGAGATTGAGGCAAAAGGCTTTCAGGTATTTGAAGGATTCCTTCTTGGCGGTGAGGCAGCGTATATGCCGCAAAAGGAAGAGGAAGAAAAGTACAATGATCTTCAGATGAATGTACCATGGTATGAGACAGGAAAGGGAACCAAGACTTATGCCGTGGCCATGATGGATGAAAATGAAGTGAAGGCAAATGAATTTCCCAAGCTTATCTGGCGAAACAATTACAACGGTACTTTTATTTATGTAGTGGCAGCAGACGTTATCAATAAAGAAACCGGTATGGGATTTTTGAGTGCAATTGATTATTGTGCAAAAGATTACAGCATTTATCCGGTTGTAAATGCACAGAATTTTGTACTGGCCGATTATCCGATAATTGTGGAAGAAAATACGGATAAGATTAAGGAAGTATACAGCATGAATGCCATGAGCCTTTCACGTGACATTACATGGCCTGTATTCGTTTCAATCGCAAACAGGTATAACCTCAAATTTACCGGTTTTACCAATACGGGATATAACTATACTTCCGTAAAAAAACCGGATGAAAGTTATCTTAAGTTCTATTTGCAGCAATTTAAAGAAATAGACGGCGAAATGGGCATCAGTTTAAATACTGAGGACAATACGCAGCTTAAGAACAAAATTACACACGATGAAGAGTTCCTTAAAGGCGAAGGCGATTATCACTATTCAGCATCATATGCTCCGGATCTTGATGATAATGTATTAAGTGTTTTGGATGAAGATGCATTGTTGAAAGATGTTCATACAATAGTAAGCAAAGCGGATGATTCTTTAAGAACGGTTTCTTATGTCGAGGATACGGTTACTTTTCAGGGCATAACCAATATTGCGGATGAGTATACTTATTCCAAAGAACTGAAACACAGAAGCATGCTTACGGCAATCGGATATTCGACTACTTTAATAGATATGCATAAGGTTCTTTATCCCGAAAAAACGGAAGATGAGTGGCAGAACTTTTCCAAAGAAATATCTGCCAATATTCATACCTACTGGGCAAGGAACAGGGAATTTGAATTTACTGCCGTATCCGAAAGCGATACCAGAGTAAGAGAATTTTTGAATCTTAAATACTCAAGCATAAGAGCAGATAATGTAATTACTTTAAAATCCGATTGTACCAATGATGCATATTATGTTCTCAGGACTCACGGCGAAAAGGTTGTCAAAGTTGAAGGCGGAGATTATTCGGTTATGGAAGAAGATGCCTATCTGATTCATGCCAATAAAGGCATAACAATGATTTATTTGGGAGAATCCGATGGAGTATTTAAGTACGACGGACTGCTTAAATAAATTTTAGTGTGATGTTTAAAGTATTGGAAAAGGAGTCGCTTAAATGCGAATTTGTATTGTTGCCGAAGGCTGCTACCCATATGTGGTAGGCGGTGTGTCGGGATGGATTAACAGTATGATAAAGTCGTTTCCGGAACATGAATTTGTTGTTCTCTCAATTATCTCCGACAGAACAACAAGCGGAAAATTTCAATACGAACTTCCGGATAATGTTTCGGAGGTTTATGAAGCATACCTTAATGACAACGATTGGGGTACAAAGCCAAAGGAAGGAAGACGTACTCATCTTTCAAACAAGCAGCATAAAGCGTTGAGAAGCATTATTTTCAACTATGAGCCCGAATGGTATGCAATCTTTGATCTTTTCCAGAAAACCGCATTTTCGATAGATGATATTTTAATGGGTGCGGATTTCCTTCATATTGTTCAGGAATATTATGACAAAAATTATTCTCAGATAGTATTTTCGGACTTCCTCTGGACGATGAGATCGATATACCTACCTCTCTTTTTGGTATTAAAAACTAAGATACCCAAGGCAGATGTATATCATTGCGTGGCTACGGGTTATGCAGGACTTCTCGGGGGAATGGCCAAATATATGTACGGATGCAGACTTATAGTATCCGAACACGGTATTTATACAAGAGAAAGAGAAGAAGAAATTCTTAAAGCATCCTGGGTTGGCGGCATTTATAAAAATATCTGGATTGAGCAGTTTAGGAAAATGTCCAAACTCGCATATGACAGAGCGGATGTGGTTACCGCTTTATATGAACATGCATCGGAATTGCAGCTTGAACTCGGATGTCCGAAAGATAAGATAGAGATTACCCCCAACGGAATAGATGTATCCCGTTTTGCAAATTTGCCCGGCAAACTTCCCGGCGAAGAAAACGATATAAACATCGGAGCAGTAGTCAGGGTAACTCCAATAAAAGAAATAAAGACCATGATAAGAGCATTTGCATTTGCCAAAAAGGAAGTTCCGAATCTTAAATTATGGATAATGGGTCCTACCGATGAGGATTCGGAATATGCAAGGGAATGTTTTGAACTTGTCGATGTAATGGAAATAAAGGATGTCAAATTTACGGGAAGAGTAAATGTAACAGATTACCTTGGAAGAATGGACTTTACAATTTTGACGAGTATAAGTGAAGGGCAGCCCCTTACGATACTTGAAAGCTATGCTGCAAAAAAACCTGTTATAGCTACCGATGTCGGAGACTGCAGAGAATTGATATACGGTGATTTATTTGACGATCTCGGGGCAGCAGGCATACTTTGCCATATCATGAATGTCGAGGAAATAGCCCGTGCGATGATCGAACTTGCTTTATCCAAAGACAAGCGAGAAAAGATGGGCGAAATCGGTTATAAGAGAGTAATGAAAAATTACAAAGTAGAAATGATGCACGAAAAATATGAAGATATTTATTCAAGGCTTCGTGCAGGATATCTTGATGATGATTCTGAAAGGTGGATTGTTTAATTGGCCGGAATAGGTGTAAGACTAAACAAAATATACAGTAAAAACACAATTACGACAAACGTATTCGGATTCGGATACAGTACCGTTATTACGGTTGCGCCCATGTTTCTGGTAATCGGCGCGGTAATGCTTATGCAGTATCTTTTGGGCTTTTCGAAACTTGGATTTGCATCAAGAGAATTATATGCATCAACGGTTTTGTATATATTTATTTTTGCCCTGCTTTCAGCATCGCCGTTTAATGCGGTTTTATCAAAGTACATGTCGGATGTTATTTATTGGGAAACGTATGAAGACATCATGCCATGCTTCCATGTCGGATTGTTAATGAATGTTACATTAAGCTCAATTCTGGGAATTCCTTTCGTAATAAGAGAATACTTTGTGGGCAGGGTTGTGCTTCCTTATGTGCTTGCGGGTTATTTCGGATATATGGCATTGGTACTGGTTTTTTATACAATGCTTTATCTTTCCATCTGTAAGGACTATAAGAAAATATCTTATTATTTCACAATAGGAATGACATTTACGGTATTGCTTTCTCTTTTGCTTGTGAAAGTATTCAATATGGAATGTACATTCGGCATGCTTGTATCTTTGGATGCGGGCTTTATGCTTATTGCCATTTTGGAATTCGCCAAAGTAAGAAGTTACTTTAGAGAAAATTCAGGAAAGTATAAAGATGTTCTTTTGTATTTCAAAAAATACTGGCAGCTTGTTTTAACAAATTTCCTTTACACATTGGGACTTTATATTCATAACTTTGTATTCTGGACAACGGATATGCATATTATCGTCGTTAAATGTTTTGTAAGCATGCAAAGCTATGACATGGCAACATGTCTTGCAATGTTTACAAATATTTCCGCAACGGTAATTTTTATTTCCAGAGTTGAAATGTTTTTCCATGAAAGATATAAACGTTATTCCGAGGCCGTAATCGGCGGAAGAAAGATGGATATCGAAGAATCCAAAAGAAGAATGTTCGGTCAGCTTTCTGAAGAATTGCTTAACCTGGTTCGAATCCAGTTTATTGTATCGGTTGTTGTATTTCTTCTTGCGATTATCTTCCTTCCCAGACTCGGGTATGGCGGACTTGTCATGCAGATTTACCCCTGCCTGGCAGCAGGATATTTTATATTGTTTGTGATGTATGCAGAGATTATTTTCCTTTACTATTACAACGACTTTGACGGTGCTTTGATTACTGCATTGGTATTTTGCGCTGCAACATTAATCGGAGCATATTTTTCTACATTCCTGATTCCCATCTGGTTTGGCATAGGACTTGTGTTCGGTTCACTGGTAGGTTTTTTGACCGCATATTTCAGATTAAGACATATAGAGAAGAATCTGGACATACATGTGTTCTGCAAAGGAAATCTAATGAAAAAAGGTGAAGGCAGAAAACCTTCAAATCTCATATATGAAAATCCGATATATGGTAAAAAGAGAGGAAAATACAGATGAGAGAAGGAATGATAATACAAATCTTGCTGATAGCATTCGGAGTATCCATGTTTGGAACGGCATTTGTTTCTCTTGTAAGAAGAAAAATGTCTGAGGTTGTGGTTATTCCCTGGGGCCTCGGAGCCGTAATATTTATTGTTCTCGGTATTGTAATAAAACCTGTAGGCTGGAAATCATATATATCTCCGGTTGGATTGACGCTGATAATTGTTTTTTGTATTTGTGCAGCTTACGCAATTTATTTTTTCAGCATAAGAATAACGGAGACCATGAAGAAAAACAACGAACTTGCAATACAGGTATCCCTGCTTAACACAGAAGTTGAGGAATTAAGAAAGAAAATGGAAAAACTGGAGGAAGAATCCGGTGAAGAAGAAAATCCTGTTCGTAATTAACACTTTAGGCAGGGGCGGTGCCGAAAATGCGTTAATACAACTTATTAACAATATAGATAAAGATATTTATGATATATCCTTATATGTAATACTCGGACAGGGGGAATTAATTGAGAAGATACCTAAGCATGTACATATTCTTAATAAAAAGTTTGACCATGCTTCCGTGCTATCGAAGGAAGGAAAGAAAAACTTAAGAAAAAACATAATTGGAATTGCGTTTAGCCGATTCAGTTTTTTTAAGAATTTCTTTTATCTTTTGACGAATTTCTTTCGAATGATGTTTTCCGGGAAGATATTTGTGGATAAGCTTCTATGGAAGATGCTTTCCGACGGAAGTGATATTCTTTCGGAAGAATACGATCTTGCTACAGCTTTCCTTGAAGGGGCCTCAACATATTATGTAAGAGACCATGTCAGAGCAAAAAAGAAAGCTGCATTTATTCATGTCAATTATCTTGAAGCCGGATATAACCGGAAACTTGATAAAAATGTGTATATCGATATGGATAAAATATTTGCCGTATCCGAGGATGTTAGGAAAAGTTTTCTTTCGGAGTATTCCGAATGCAAAGATAAAACATATATTTTTGAAAACATACTGGATGTAAAATCCATCATTAAAAAGTCAGAGGAAAGCGGCGGGTTTGATGATGCGTTTGACGGAAAGAGAATTCTTACGATAGCCAGACTTACCGCACAAAAGGCAATTGATGTTTCAATTGACGCATGCCGCATTTTGCTGGATAAAAGCGAAAATGTCAAATGGTATGTTCTCGGAGATGGGGACTTAAGAACAAAACTTGAGGAAAAGATAAAAAAAGAAGGTTTGACCGATCGTTTTATATTATTCGGAGTTAAGGATAATCCCTATCCGTATCTTAAACAATGCGACCTGTATGTGCATGCTACAAAATTTGAGGGGAAAAGCATAGCAATAAGAGAAGCACAGGTTTTGGGCAAACCAATTATCGTATCGGATTGTCCAAGCAATTTGGAACTGGTTGTTTCAGGGGAAGATGCACTGGTTACAAAGCTTGATGCAAAGGCAATTAGCGATTCAATCATAAAACTTCTGCATGATGAGAATTTATGCACTGAATTGGGAGATAAAGCAAGAATAAAAGATAATGACGGACCGGACAGTCTTGATGAACTTTTAAATATGGTCTGTTAATAGGAAAGAGGAGTTTAAATGGCTCAAAAAAGGAAAAAAGTTCTTATAATTATTCCCGCATTCAATGAGGGAAAAAATATCGGATCTTTGCTTGAAAAACTCGAACGAAAAGATATTTCGGATATCTGCGACATATTGGTTATCAATGATGCATCAAGCGATGATACCGGTCAGATTGTAAGAAACAGAGGACATAAAGTAGTAAGAAATATCTATAATCTCGGATACGGAAGCGGATTGCAGGCAGGATACAGGTATGCCAAGAGATATGATTACAGTTTTGTAATTCAAATGGATGCCGACGGCCAGCACGATCCCGAAAATGTATTGAAGATTTACAAGGCGCTTACCACGGCAGATGCAAACAATATTGTTCCGGATATTGTATTGGGGTCGAGGTTTTTAAAAGAATCACCCGAGTACAAATCAACCTTTGCAAAAGATTTGGGATATTTGCTTTTCAGAACTTTAATCAAAGTCTTTACCGGAAAAACCATAAAGGATCCGACTACTGGTTTGCAGGGACTGTCGAGAAGGACATTTTGCTACTATGCGGGATTTGATCATTTTGACGATCAGTATCCCGATGCAAACATGATTCTTCAGATGATAATGCTTGGATACAATGTGGTGGAAATACCTGCACTAATGCACCAGCGTACAATGGGAAAGAGTATGCACTCGGGCGTTAAACCCATTGTATACATGATAAGAATGTGTTATTCGATTCTTGCTGTCTGGATAAGAATTAAGATTCTTCATTCGGACAAGAAAGTAAAACCAAATGATTCGCTTGCTTCGTAAAAAAAACCGATTTTCATTTTACCCGGCTGATTTAAAAGAAACAAAAGATGTACTTATCAATCCTTTAAGAGGATGGTATAAGATTTTTTATTTTAATATAAATGAAAAGCCGGATTTTCATGAGATTGAAAGTAATCTTGATGATGAACAGATGCTTGTAATGGCATTTGCAGATATTTCTTCATTACCGGATTGCGATTGTGATTTGGCGAAGAATAATTTGATTGATATTTTAAAGTATTTTGAATCAAAAGAGAAAGATGTAATCTTACGATTTGCGTATGATACAAAAGGAAAAGCGCTTGAGGAAGAACCTTTTTCTTTTAAAACTGTTCTGGAGCATGCAAAGTGGATTGTTGAAAGCCTTCAGAATAACAGTCGTAATGTGTTTATCGTCCAGGGCATGATCCTCGGAAACTGGGGCGAGATGCATACTTCGAAGCATATTTCCGATGAAAATTTTAGGCGTATTTATGCTTTTTTTGACGATCTTGACAAAGATATTTATCTTGCAGTCAGAAAACCGGTTCAATGGAGACTGCTTAATCTTAATTTTTCAAAAACCAATGACATGACCGGTATCAGAATGGGTATATTCAACGACGGAATGTTTGGGTCCGTATCGGATTTGGGCACATACGGCAGCGATTCCAAAGAAGATGTCGGATACAGAAGCGAATGGAATGTTAACGATGAAGTTGATTTCATTAATATGATATCGGAAAAATGTCCGGTGGGCGGAGAGTGTGTTTTTGATTCTTCAAAAGAATTTGATTCAAAATCGGTTGCTGAAAGATTAAGAAAAACCGGAGTCACCTATCTTAACATTGAACATGACAAGAGGTTTATAGAAACTTTAAAAAATCAAATTTACAGTGGTGCGGATATATTTAACGGAGATTCTTTGTTTGAATATGTCACTGCGCATTTGGGATACAGATTTATCGCAAAGAAAGCGACGGTAAAAAAAGACAGAGAGGGTTTGCTATGTATATCGGCAGAGATAGAAAACAGGGGCTTTGCACCGATATATCAGAATGCGGATATTTATATTGAAATAGTTAACAAAGAAATATCAGAGACTCATAAAATTACCAACGGGTTAAACGGTATCCTTCCCGGAAAAACAACAAAAATCAGCGCTTCTTTCAAACAGAAAAACGGCATTGTCTTTCTGTATGCAAAAAGACAGTCTGACGGCAGAATGGTTTTTTTTGCAAACGAAAGAGACAACGGAAAAACGATATTAGGAAAACTGGAAAACAGAAATGAATGAAACATTATACTGGATAATCGAATATTTGAAAGTACTTATCGCATATGGCCTAATTATGTATGTATGGCCTGTTATTGTATTTAACCGTTTTCTCAAGGATAAGAGCCGTACATTCAGATTTTCTTTTTGTACGGTCGTTATGATTAATCTGGTAAATACTGCTGTTCTTCTTTTGGGAACCTTTCACATATTGAATGTATGGGTAGTGAGAGTTTTGTTTTTCGGAATTTTCATTTTCTTTCTGGCAAGAAAAGTAAGAATCGACCGGAAACAGTTTGAAGCACTTAAACATACCATATTCGGCACAATGGGACGAAAGACATTTACCGAAAATGTAATTTATTCTATCAGAAATGCCATAAAGCACGCAGTAAAAAAGATAGGTTTATATTTCAGAGGAAATGCAGTTGCATATTGTATGCTGTTGGTTGTGGTTATGTACGGCATGCTTTATTTTTCATGGCAGGCATTTAAGGATTATTCCTATGGCGCCAGTGACATGTATGTCCATCATCAATGGATATATGCACTTTTGCAGGGTGAACCGTTTTATGACGGTATTTATCCTGAAGGTTTGCATTGCATGATTTATGCAATAAAAGCATTATTCGGGATAGATATTTATTCTTCTTTAATGATGCTTGCGGGAATTCATATTGCAGTTACTTTCCTCAGCATTTATGTATTTTTTAAAGAAATTTTTAAATGGAAATATACTCCCATACTTGCAGTTATTCTTTTTGCTGTTATTGATGTTTACGGAATGTTTCCGGTGCAGAGTATGGCAAGATTGTCCTGGACACTGCCTCAGGAATACGGTTTCCCCATGATATTTTTATGCGGGGCATTTTTGATAAAATACCTTAGACGAAAAGACGATGACAGAGTTAAGAAGTTTTTCAATGAGAATCTGATTATTTTTATTCTTTCTTTGGCAGGTACGGTTTCCACTCATTTTTACGTTACAATCATGGCATTTTTCGTATGCCTTATGATAGTAATTCCGCTTATTCCGAAACTATTTAAAAACAGAAGTTTTCTCAATCTTGTGTTGGCGGTATTAACAGGAGTGTTTATTGCATTCGTACCCATGCTGGCAGCTTTGGCAATGGGCAAAGAATTTCAGGGCTCCATCAGATGGGCATTAAGTCTGATCAGGGATTCTTTTGCAATGGAAGACAGTTTGGATAAGGATGAAATTATTGAATTCGCATTTGATTTTATCGATAAAAATAAAGATGTTTTGACACCGGTTGCTTTTGGACAGAACATGGAATTTTCAAAAGCGTTCGCCAAAAAAAATGTAACAAGGGGAATATTACGTTCACCTGAAAGGAAACTTGAAGACATGTACCTTAAAACGTATGTCTTCATGCACGGCACTCAAAGGGCAAAATTAATTCTTATATTTGAAATCGGCGTTTTGGTTTTATGGATTGTTTTGAAGGCAGTTCTTATCTTTTTGCATCGAAAAGACGAAAATTATAAAATATCGTTTTATGACGGCTATTTAATGCTTGTTTTGCTGGGCATATTATTTAATATTATGAGTAATCCCAGAGCAATAGGATTGCCCGAACTTATGGAAATAGGAAGAGTTTGCGCGATTACTCATATATTGTCCATAGCCATATTCTTTGTTCCGATTGATCTGGTAATGTCTTTCCCTGTTTTCAGAATGTATCAAAAAGTACAATCCGGAATTCTTGTCATGGCTGCTTTGGCTGTTATTACGCTTACTGTCGG
Source organism: Lachnospiraceae bacterium UBA3802 (assembly GCA_002369155.1). Taxonomy (GTDB): domain Bacteria; phylum Bacillota; class Clostridia; order Lachnospirales; family Lachnospiraceae; genus UBA3766. The sequence continues at coordinate 16,441 of DFEM01000097.1, forward strand.
TTCGGGCCACTATCACAGTTATCTTTACTATTGTTTGGGAAGATATAACGGAGCTGTGCAGTGTGCGTTCTCTATTATTAAAGATACCAATCCCGATGAGTTTACTATTGTTTCCACAACAGAGGAATATTATCAGATAGTTGAAGACGGATATCATGAAGAGATTGTAGACTTTGTAAATTCGGCTTATTATAAAGAATCATATACACTTCCCACGAAGTATATCTTTATATTTGTTGAGAAGAAACCGCTTAAATATCCGTATTATTATTTTGAGACGGGTCCCGCTGTTCTGGCAAGACACGATTATCCTTCGTATTACGGAGAATATGCAACGGAAGCACCCATCAAAAAATGCGGTGAAATAAGTGATGAGTACGCTAATACCGATTACGGAATATTTGAAAGCAATACAATTCTCACATATTCGGATTTGGAAACCAGATGCAAGATTGAATCAAAAGCATATTTATGGTGCCAAAAATTTGAAGAGATGTACCCCGGAGAACTTCATACTTATTATGAAGATGATGATTTTGTGTGTTACTATTTTAAACAGAATCAGAGAAGTGTATACGAATTGTCTGTAATGAAGTAATAATCCGATAATTTCGGAGTTTGTATATGGATAAAAAAAGCAGAACCGAATATTCGGCAATCAATTCATCAATTGCAATAGTGGCAAGAATTACCGCAATTTTGATGGGTTTTGCGGCAAGAGTTGTTTTTACGCATACTCTTAACGAGGATTATGTCGGAATTAACGGTTTATTCAGTAATATTCTTAATATTCTTTCCGTATCGGAACTCGGAGTAGGTACAGCAATAACTTTTGCGTTGTACAAACCTATAGCTGTAGGTGATAAGGAAAAACAAAAATCATTAATGCTTCTTTTTAAGAAGTTCTATTTCTTTGTGGGCTTGTTTGTTCTTTTGGCAGGTCTTGCCCTTATTCCTTTTCTTGATATTTTGATGAAAGATTCGCCAAAAGTCGATCATCTTATTTTTTTGTATTGCCTTTTTTTGGTAAATACGGTCTTATCATATGTCAGCATTTATAAACGAACATTGATAGATGCGCATCAGCAAAACTATATAAGCGTATCTATTCAGACAGGAACATGGGCATTATCGGCAATACTGCAGATTGTTTTTCTTTTGCTTACAAGGAATTTTGTTGTTTATCTTTTTATCATGATTTCCTGTACATTGCTTTGCAATATCCTGATTACGGTGAAAGCAAACAGGATGTATCCTTTTCTTAAAGAGAAGAATGTCAGAAAACTTGAGAAAAATGAACTTGATGACATAAAGAAGAATATCAAGGCAATGTTTTTCCACAAGGTAGGAGAAGTTGTTGTAAACAATACAGATAATCTTTTGATTTCGGCCTTGGTTTCCACGGCAAGTGTCGGAATTTATTCCAATTATTTTCTGGTTATAGAATCCATAAGGCAGGTTCTTAATCAAATGTTTCAGGGTATTGCGGCGAGTGTCGGAAATCTCGGCGTACTTGAAGGAAGAGAGAGAATTAAAAAGATTTACGAATCCACTTTTTTTCTTGCTCAATGGGTATTCGGTCTTTTAACCATTTGCATGTTCCAGGTTCTGGACAATTTTGTCGGCTTCAGTTTTGGCAGTCAATATGTTTTTACCAAAGAGATAACTTTAATACTTTGCATTAATTTCTATGTTTTGGGATTAAGACAACCGACTTTGATATTCAGAGATTCCATGGGTTTGTTTTGGTATGACAGATTTAAATCCGTAGCGGAAGCGGCAGTAAACCTTGTAGTTTCCATTATTCTCGGAAGAATCTTCGGAGTTTTCGGCGTATTCCTGGGAACGTTTATCGGTTGTGTAACAACATCCCTTTGGATAGAACCTTATGTATTATACAAATACAGATTAAAAACCAAAATCTCCGGCTTCGCAGTCAGATTTCTTTTATACATTTCGGTAACCGGATTGCTTTTTGTCGGAGAGAATTATTTGTGTTCTCTTATAAAAAATAACGGTATTGTTTTTTCGTTCATAAAGGCTTTTATATGTTTTGCGATTACCAATATTGCTTATTTGATCATTTATTGCAGAACAAAAGAGTTTAAGTTCCTTTGGAGAAAGGGAATAACACTCATTAAAAGCAAATTAAACAAAGATGAAAAAGAAGTCATAATAAGAGAAGAAGAAAAAATATTGACAAAAGCTTTGGCTGCATATGTTAATGATGAAAATGATTCGAAAACCGAATTCGATATTTGTTTTGAGTGTGAAAAAGACGGAGTTCTTTTAAAGGATTTTGTGACATATGCAAGATCTCAAAGTGTGCTGCCGTTTCTTGCACAAAGTATTGTTGACGGGAAAAGCGATAATGAACTGAACAGAATAATTGATGCAGAAACCGACGGTATCATTCTTATGAATTACAAATATCTTTTTGAATGCAGGGATATCGTTGAATATTTAAAAAAGAGAGATATTATTTCATGTGTTCTCAAAGGGTCGGCGACAGCATCTTTTTATCCTTCTCCGGAACTGAGAAAAAGCAGTGATATTGATATATTGATTATAGGGAATGATAATCTCGACAAAGCAGTCGAATTCCTTATGGAAACAGGATTTATTATAAGCAGTGAGCAGCATGCGCTTCATCATGTTGTTCTAAAGCACAACGGATTGACGATTGAACTTCATTCATTGCTTGCGGAGCCTTTTGACAACAATAAGGTTAATTCTTATCTGGAACGTTGTGTATCTGAATGTAAGAATCATATTGTCTTCAGAGATTGTATGGGTATAAATCTTCCGATGCTTGATGATGCTTATCATGCATATGAATTGTTATTGCATATGCTTCAGCATTTCCTGAGAGAAGGATTCGGATTAAAACTTTTAACAGACTGGTGTTTCTTTTTTAATCGTGAAATAGACGATGAATCAAAAAAAGAATACTTAAAGCTTGTAAATGAAAGCGGAATCAAAGGCTTCTCGGATACCGTTACGTTAAGCTGCATTGAGAATCTTTCTTTGAACCCCGATAAGGTTAAATGGATGGATATTAAAGCTACGGATTGCGATTCTTTTTATGAAGATATTTTAAAAGCCGGAGATTTGGGTAAACTTGAAAATGACCGAATGGTTGTTTTAAGAAATGAAAGCATTTTTGCATATTTCAGAGAGTTTCATCATCAGATGCATCTGAATTATCCCAAAGCAGGAAAAGTGTTTATTATCTGGCCTTTTCTTTGGATTAAAACATACTTGATTTTTGTGAATAATAATAAGAATTTACGTGGAATATCCAGCAGACAATTATACAAAAAAGCGGCGACGAGGAGCCGTCTTATCAAAGATATGAAACTTTTTAAATGAAAAGGATTATTGTATCCCTATGAAAAAAATTGTTTTTTTCAGCGGAGGAATTGACAGATCGGGAGGGACCGAGCGCGTACTTTCCTTGATTGCATCCGGACTTGCGAAAAAAGATTATGAAGTTGTTATCGTGAGTATGTGCGGAGAAAAAAAGAGTCATTATCCGCTTGATGATAAAATTAAATTACATTTTCTGGAAGCAAAGGGATTTGCAAAAGGAATATTGAGTAACCTTCGAAAACTCAAAGATATAGTTAAGAGTGAAAAACCGGATTATTGGGTTGATGTTGATATTATCCTGGGATTATATACATTTTTAGTCAGAAAAAAGAATAAAGGCATGAAATGGATATCCTGGGAGCATTTCAATTATTTTACAGATTTCCCGTACTATAAAGGTCTAAGAAAATTCACCAGAAAACTTGTTTGCAAAAAGACCGATTGTCTGGTTGTTTTGTCAAAAGAAGATGAAGGTTATTACAAACAAAACGAAAAGATTAAAGGTAAGCTTTTAAGCATACCGAACCCATCGCCCTATACAGTTAACAAATCTTCGGAAAGAAAAGAAGAGAAAATTGTATTATCAGTTGGACGTCTGACCCGGATTAAAGGATTTGACATGCTGCTTGAAGCTTGGGCAGATGTTGAAAAAGAATTTCCCAAATGGAAACTGGCAATAGTCGGAGAAGGAGAAGAAAGAGATAATCTTTTGAAATTAAAAAAGGAAAAAAACATCGTAAACGCGGATCTTCCGGGTTTTGCGGAAAACATAGAAGAAGAATATAAAAAGGCATCAGTATATGTCCTTTCATCAAGAAATGAAGGTTTTCCGATGGTTCTTCTGGAAGCAATGTCATTTTCACTTCCCATAGTTGCTTTTTCCTGCAAAGCCGGTGTTAAAGAGATGGTAATTGAAGGCTATAACGGATATTTGGCTAATCCAAATGATGTTAAGGGTCTTTCAGCCAAAATTAAAGAGATGTTGTCCGATGAGGAAAAGATGAGAAAAATGGGAGAAAACTCCATGAAACATGTTCAAAACTTTGATACGGACAGTATCTTGAAACAATGGGTACAAATGATGGATACAGTTTGAAATGGTTTACATAACAACAATATAATAACATGAAATAGCACTCAAATGACATGAAAAAGAACTTTTCAAATTGACTATTAAAAACAAATTAGCGTATAATATATTTAAATATTTCGACTGGAGAAAATGAATAAAATATTTTATATCCAAAGGGGATTTTTATTATGAAAAATTATGAAAAACCTGTTGTTATTGCTAACAACGAATTAGCTGAAGGTGTATATGCTGCTAGTGGTGACGGTGATTGCTGGACAATCTCGGTTACTCCAGATCAGCCATATGGCGGAGGATCATTAGGAGGTAAGACATTCAGAGTCGAATGTGAGCATATTGGTATGGAGCATATTTCTTTAGCCTCTATTTCCACAATTACATTTAATTCTCCCGTAACTGCGGCTAAATTTGAAAACTTTAAAGTTTCTGTAAATGGAAATGTAGTCACAATCGAAAGAGAAAATCATGCAAATGCTTATACTACACGTGATGAGTTTAACTCATTATTGGAAGTAATGGCTGCAGATGAAGCTACTACAAGAGGTTTGACTGTTACTAGCACTTCTATCAGATGTACTAAGACGACAAATGTTCAGGGTGGCGGAGCTGACGGAAGATAAATATAAAATAACAGCCTTCGGGCTGTTTTTTTATTTGTTTTTTGAAGGTGTGATTTGTTGTTTAGTATAAATAATTAGAGTATAATTTAAATGTTTATATTATTTTTGGGATATGATTTATGGATAAGAAAGACAAGGGTTTAAAATTTTATATACGTCGTATCAAAGAAGGCAGATTAAAAGAAATGTTTGCTCAAATCAAATGGATTTACGGCTACGGTAAACATTACTGGCTGCATATGTTTTTATATACGCTTCTTGGTTTGGTAGGCATTGGCGTATCCCTTCTTTCGGGTTTGATTGCAAAAGACCTGGTCGATATAATTACAGGACATCAAACAGGCGCCGTTATTAAATATTTTGTTATGATGATTGTTTATAATATTTCCACTTTGGTAATCAATCAGTTTTCGAATTATCTTTCGTCATATCTGAATATGAAAGTTGATGCCGAAATCAAAGCCGATATTTTTTCTAAAATACTTGTAACCGATTGGGAATCTTTGACATCTTATCATTCCGGTGATTTATTAACCAGATGGAGTTCGGATGCATCAACAATTTCAGCCGGAATTCTGAATTTTATTCCAAATCTTATTTTATATACCGTTAGATTTATTTCGGCATTTGCGATGGTTATTTACTTTGATCCATCGTTTGCACTTTTTGCCTTTTTGGGATTGCCGATTAGTTTTATCTTATCAAGAACGTTGTTGAAACGAATGGTAAATAACAATGAAAAATCTGCTCAAATGAATGCAAAAATGTCTTCATTTAACCAGGAGGCTTTTTCGAATATTCAAATAATAAAATCCTTTGATCTTTTGAAACTTTATGTAAAAAGACTTCAGGATATTCAAAAAGAATTTATAGGTATGAGGCTTTCATTCCAAAGAATGTCAATATGGACTTCTGTACTGTTTTCGACTATTGGGATGCTGGTTTCTTATTCATCTTACGGATGGGGAATTTACAGAGTATGGAGCGGTGCCATTTCTTACGGTACCATGACAATGTTTCTCGGTCTTTCAGCAAGTTTGACAGGATCTTTGAATAATCTTACATCTTTGTTTCCTACTGTTATAGGCCTTACAACATCTGCAGGCAGACTAATGGATATAATAGATATGCCGCAGGAAGACTATTCAAATGATGATGCAGCTAAAGAGTTTATGGATAAGTATAAAGACGAAGGAATCAGTCTTGAGTTGTCTGATGTTTCTTTTGCATATAAAAACGGAAGCGAAAGTGTTTTTGAAAATGCATCCATGTTCGCACATCCTCATGAAATTGTTGCTCTTGTCGGTCCTTCCGGAGAAGGAAAAACAACAATGCTTAGAATGATTTTATCGCTTATCAACTCGACTGAGGGAGAGGCAATAATTTACAACGGAGACGACAAAGAAAAAGCCAAAGAAATTATTCCGCTTGATCCTTCATCCAGAAAACTGCTTTCGTATGTTCCGCAGGGCAATACGCTGTTTTCGGGTACAATTGCCTACAATATGCGAAGCGTTAAGCCGGATGCAACGGATGAAGAGATTATCGAGGCATTAAAGATTGCCTGTGCATGGGATTTTGTTGAGAAACTTCCGGACGGAATTAACAGCGAGATTAAGGAGCGCGGAGGAGGATTCTCGGAAGGACAGGCACAAAGAATTGCGATTGCAAGAGCTATTATAAGAAAATCACCGATACTTCTTTTGGATGAAGCCACATCCGCACTTGATGTAAAAACCGAGAGAAAACTTCTTAAGAATATTCTTAAAGACGAGTATCCGAGAACATGCATAGTAACGACTCACAGACCGACGGTACTTACGATATGCAACAGGGTTTACGAGATAAAAGACAAAAAACTGAATATTCTTGATGATAATGAAATAGACAAGCTTATCAGAGACTTTTAAATAACCGCTTAAGAAATTAAGCGGTTATTTTTGGGTTCTGATTTTATGTATAAACAAACTTATGGGCTTTCTAAGCGGCAACAATATCAGCCATATCTGCCAGGAGAGAAAATACAGAGGATTGGATACACTGTATTTGTTTTTTTTATGTATAAAAGAACTCATGATTCCGAGAACCTGAGAGGGATCAATCGGCCCTTCGATTTCAGTCTGATTGTCTCCGACGAAATACAGTTTGGACTCTTTTACTTTTATCACACGATGTAAAACAAGTTTTCCGGATTTTCGCCTGAAAAGTAGCACATCTCCGCGTCTTATTTTCTTTTTAAGGGGAGATATGATAACTTCATCGCGCTCGGGAACAATAAGCGGATACATGCTGTAACCGATAGGATGCAATTGAACGCTGTTTTGATTTTTTATAAGAATTTCTTCAATTTTCATTTTATTCTGTGCATCATCCATTTTATTATTCCGAATCCTGCCATTGTGTTTATGATATTGTAGCATTTTTAAACCCATAATGCTATAATTATAAAGATTGTTTGTAAGAGGGATTTATGCGCAGAAACAATGAATTTTTCTTAAAAAGAATAGCGGATAAGACATATATTCTGCCGGTTGGTCAGATGGTTGCCGATCATTATAAAAGTGTTCTGGTCAATTCTGTCGGAGAGTATATCTGGAATCTTTTGGATGATGATATTTCCGTCTCGGAAATAAAACAAAAATGCATTAATTTTTTTGAAGCATCC
>DFEM01000059.1 GCA_002369155.1 Lachnospiraceae bacterium UBA3802
ATCCACCAGGTACTACATGGATGAGATGCACTTACTTCTTCGTGAAGAACAGACAGCGGCCTATACCGTAGAAATCTGGAAACGTTTCCGTAAATGGGGCGGTATTCCTACAGGAATTACACAGAATGTAAAAGATTTGTTATCGAGTAAGGAAGTCGAAAACATCTTTGAAAACTCTGATTTTATCTATATGTTAAATCAGGCAGTCGGAGACAGACAGATTCTTGCCCATCAGCTTAATATCAGTCCTCACCAGCTTTCCTATGTAACACATTCGGGAGCAGGCGAAGGGCTTATTTTTTACGGAAATGTAATCTTGCCGTTTGTTGACAGATTCCCGAAGGACATTGAGCTTTATCGCATCATGACAACCAGGTTGTCGGAGATTACGGAGAATAATGCAGAAGGAAAGGAAGACGTAGATGGATGAAGAACTTTATACGAGAAATACGGGCGGACCCCGAGAAGGAATGCATGCATCCAATAAGGCTGAAAGCAGCGGAGCACATTCTGAGAAATTAAGGGCTGATTCTTCAAGATCACAGTCGATGAAGGGTAAATACCGTAATGGTAAGAAAAGTGGTGAAGGCGGTAAGAAACTTAAGAAAAGCGGAGAAGGAAAGCAGGGTGGGAAAAGGTTTGGTTTTAAGCCTCCGATTCCTACCCCTCCACCTCCGGGGACAGTGAATTTTACCGGAAATGAGCATGCAGAAGATAATAATGCTTCGGAAGATATAAGAGATAATATCGGTACTGCCGGAATACTCGGTATTGCCGGATATCAGTATATCGATGCACATAGACCGAAAGCCACATATGTGGAACCAACGCATGACTGGAGCAATATCAAAGAGGGAAGACATGTAACAGAAGCTGAAATGGAAGCCATAAGGCAGGTAAGACCTGGTGGTATTCCAAAAGCAACTGAAAGCACATCTTCAAATACTCAGCATCATACGCAGTATTATACGAGGTATTGTGAGCCGAAACATGACTGGAGCAATGTAAGGGAAGGTAAAAAACTAACACCCGAACAGATGGAGCAATTAAGTCAGAATCACGGATTTCATACAACTGCAGAAGCACAGCCGGAAGCGACACCTACGCATAAAACATATTATACGAAGTACAGAGCGCCGGAACATGATTATAGTCAAGTGAAGGAAGGATATTCCAAAAAGATTCATGACAGTACAAGGTTTACCAAAGAGGTTTCGGAGGTAAGCCCTGAAGGCGAAGGATATACAAGCTATGAATATCACAGTAATCCAAATTCGAGGCAGTGGCAGAAGCGAAGTACTCAAAAAGAAATCATGAGAAGGGGTACTCAGGCGAAAGCAGCGAATACAGCCGGTGATTTTTTCTCGTCTGTCGGTCAGAAGTTGGAGGCACTTGCTCAAAAGATGAGCGAAGCGGTAATGACGTTTGCAAGAAACAATCCAATCGCTTTAATCATCGGCGGAGCATCTTGCATAGGAGTAATCAGTGCTTCAACAGCATTTCCGGCGATGGGGATGATGTTTAGCGGTGCTAATAACGTGGTAGTGGCGTCTTCCTTTACAGCAGAAGATGCAGCAATTGTTGCAGTAGAGGAAGATTATCAGGACCTGGAGGATGCTTTAAGAGATCAGATTGATGATATCGAAGAAGATTATCCGGGGTATGACGAATACAATTATAACCTTGCGAGTATTACACATGATCCGTTTGAACTTGCGGCACTCTTAACTGTGCTTTATGAGGATTATACGGAGGACGAAGTACAGAATGAACTAAAAACCATTTTAAACGGCCAATATGACTTAATCCTAAACCCACGAACCGAAACCAGAACGAGGACGGTTACTAAGTGGCACTGGGTTACAAAAACCAGGGAGGTTGAAAAAATCGGTTTCAGATGGGAAGGCGGAAGGCTTGTTTCTTATACGTACACGGATACGGAAGACTATACGGTATATGAATCCTATGAAGAGGAAGAAGAGTACGAGTATAAGATACTTGATATCACACTTACAAGGCAGTCAATTGGCTCGTATGTGCTTCAAAGAGGTTTATCTGATGATCAGCTTGGCAGATATCAGCTTTTAATGGAAACAAAGGGTAACAAACCGGATGTATTTGATTAACGGAGGTAAATTCAATGAACGAAAGAAAATATGATAACCTGGAGCGTATGCGAAGGGATATTCAAAAAGACCGTGATAAGGTCGAGGCGCTTCTTGAGCAAATCAAAGCTAAGGAAGCAAAGTTAAAAGAAGCAGAAGCTGTGAGAGTTGTTGCAGATGTGGAAGCAATGAAGCTTTCTCCCGAACAGATTGGTTCTTTACTTGATATGATTGCCAATGGTCAGATCCAGATTGACGGAAACATGATTAAAGCAGCAAGCATACGGGGAGCAAGGAGAAACACTTTTGCATCGGAAGCTAACACAAGCAGCGAAGTTAGTGAAACAGAAGAAAAGAAGGAGGATTCAGATGATGAAGACTAAAAACAGAATAGTTAAGAAGGTTACGGCTGTCGGTTTATTATCGGCAGCTTTTTTAATGAGCATTTCCCCTATGACGGTATATGCAGCGCCCAAAGAGGGGGATGTGGAATGTACCTGCACAGAGAAGTGCGATGAAGAGCATGTAAACGAAGAATGTGAAGTATGCGCATACGATTACACATTCTGCCAGGCAACGGAACCGATTATCACCGGAAAGGAGGAACTTGAAACAGGTGGGGATTCTGAGGAAGAAGACGATGTGAAATACGGACCGCTTACACCCGATGGCAACATGGAACTTGTAGATGATTACGGTTCTTTAGAAGCCGGCGGTAAGCAGTTTATTACGATTCTTACCAAATCCGGGCATTATTTTTATATCATTATCGACCGTGATGATAAGGGAGCAGAAATCGTTCATTTTTTAAACAAGGTGGATGAAAGAGATTTGCTTGCTCTTATGGAAGATGATGAAGTGAAGGAATACGAAAAGGAAGTTAAAGCATCTGAAGAAGCAGTTGAAGATTCAGAAAGCACAGAGGATGAAGAGACTTCCGAAGGCATCGGACTTATTCAATTTCCAAAGCTTGGAGAAAAGAAAGAGCCTACGGAGAAAAAGAAATCGAATGCTCTTCCTGCAGTAGCAGTCATTGTTGTAATCGTCGGTGTCGGCGCATTTTTCTTCTTAAAGAAGAATAAGGGTAAGAAGCTTGCCAAAAAGACGAAAGATCCCGATATGGATTATAACGAAGAGGATTATCTGGAAAGCCTTCCTAAAGAGGGAGAGGACGATTACGATATTCCCGATGTTGATGAAGAAGATGGTAACAATGAATAACGAAACCGGGGCGGCCAATTGGTCGCCCTTTTTGAAAGGAGTAAAGCTATGGCAAAGAAATCAAGATATTTAGCATACGCGCAGGGTATGCAGGCATTAAAGCAAAGAGATAATGGAATCATTTTTTCGGACAATACCCTTAAGAATGAGGCATCCATTATGAAGCGTTTAAGCGAAATGAAAGAAGAAGCAAAGAAAGTCAATGCAAAGAAGGAGGGAAACTAATATGAGCGATTTTGATAAGTCTACGTTTGATCCCAAGGCGGCAGCTGAAGCAAGGAAGGCTGAAATGGAAGCCATCAGCAATAAGCTTGAGCAGGGTGTGAAGGATGTCTTTAAGGAACAGAACTTTAAGGACTATCTTAACTTCTGTGCAAAGCTTCCCAGGTATTCCGTTAATAACCAGCTTCTTATTATGATGCAAAAGCCCGATGCAACAATGTGTCAGTCTTTTACCGGCTGGAAGGAAATGAACCGTAACGTAAAAAGAGGCGAGAAGGGAATTCGTATCTTGGCACCAGCACCTTACAAGATGGATAAAGAGCAGGATAAGAAAGATTCTTTTGGAAAGCCTGTTCTTGATAAGGACGGTGAACCGGTAAAGGAAACGGTTGAAGTAACAGTGAACGCATTTAAGCCGGTCAGTACATTTGATATTTCTCAGACCGAAGGTGAACCTATTCCTCAGATTGGAGTAGAGGAACTTGTGGGAGACGTGGAAGGATATGCATCACTTATTGAAGCAATCAAGGAAACTGTTCCGGTCCCGATTGAGTTTGAAAATATCGAATCCGGAGCAAAGGGTTATTTTCACATTGAGGATAACCGTATTGCTATTCAGGAAGGTATGAGCGAAGTCCAAACCGTTAAGACCATGATTCATGAAGCTGCACACCAGGCACTTCATTCGAAAGAGGCTATGGAGCATTCCGGAGAGAAGAAGAGCCAGAATCAGAAGGAAACGGAAGCCGAGTCCATCGCATACGTAGTATGTCAACATTTCGGAATCGATACTTCCGAGTATTCATTCCCTTATGTTGCCACATGGTCTGCCGATAAGGAAGTTCCGGAACTTAAGGCATCACTTGACACAATCCGTTCCTGCTCAGCCAAATTGATTGTATCGATTGAAGAAAAGGTGAGAGACAAAGAGATTGTCGAGACAAAAGAAGCAGGAAAGAGCGGATATGATTTCGAAGCCTTGGAAGATTTTATCAAAAATAACGGTGATGATATTCCTTTTGATACTCCCGTAGATAAGCCGACAGTTACCGTTGAGCCGGTAATCGATTTTAATGAGGCCAAGAACGAGCTTGAAGTAGCCAAGGCTGAAGAAAAGAAGGAAGAGCCTGCCAAGGAAGATGCCAAGGCAGAGAGTAAAGAGGAGAAGAATCCTCAGAAGAAAGAATCCATTAAGGACAAGATCAAGAAGGAGAAGGCTAAGTCAGAAAAGACAAAGACACCTAAGAAAACTCAGAAAAAGGATCTTGCTCAGGCAATCTAAGAAAGGAGCAGCTTATGTATAAACTGGTGGTAACAGAGAAACCTTCGGTCGCTCAGTCTATCGCCAAAGTGCTTGGATGCAATGTAAGGAAGGATGGCTACCTCGAAGGAGGTAGCTATCTTGTTTCCTGGTGCGTAGGACACTTGGTAGAACTGGCAGAGCCGGAGAATTATGACGAGAAGTATCAGATTTGGAAGAAAGAAGACCTTCCGATTATCCCCGAAACCTGGGAGTATCAGGTAAGTGTGGCAACAAAGAAACAGTTTCAGATTTTAAAAGATTTGATGAAACGTGAGGATGTTGAACTTGTAATCAATGCCTGCGATGCAGGAAGAGAAGGAGAGCTAATCTTCAGGCTTGTTTATGAAAAGGCAGGCTGTAAAAAACGCATGAAGAGACTTTGGATTTCATCCTTGGAAGATGAAGCAATCAAAAAAGGATTTGATTCGCTTTTGGACGGAGTGAATTACGATCTTTTGTACGAAGCAGCGCTTTGCAGAGAGCGAGCAGACTGGATTGTGGGAATCAATGCAACAAGATTCTTTTCAACCTCGTACGGACAGACATTAAATGTCGGAAGAGTAATGACACCGACACTTGCTCTTACGGTTTTAAGAGAAGCCGAGATTCGGGCATTTAAGGTAGAAGATATTTATACCGTTCAACTTGGAACAAACAGCGGAACATTAGCCAGCCGTAAGTTTAAGGATATCGAAGAAGCACAGAAACTTTTACAGGCATGTCTTTTAAAAGGCGAACTTACAATCACAAAGGCGGAGAAAAAGCAAAAGAAGGAAACAGCTCCTGCGCTTTATGATTTAACAAACCTTCAAAGAGAAGCCAATAAAAAACTTGGGTTTACGGCGCAACAGACTCTTGATTATACGCAAAGTCTTTATGAAAAAAAGCTTGTTTCTTATCCAAGAACCGATTCCAGATATTT
>DFEM01000008.1 GCA_002369155.1 Lachnospiraceae bacterium UBA3802
TCTTGAAAAAGGCGGAAAATACAAGGTTCAGGTTACTTATCCAAACGATGCATTCAAATTTGATGACAGCAAAAAAATAGAAATGACAACTTCATCTTCGAGTGCACCCGATTCGGACGGAGCGGAAATCGGCGCTTTATGCTGTCCTTTTACCTCTGTGGCAGCAATGATTTTATTCGGCGTGGGCATTTATTATTTAGGCGGACTGCTTTCCTGGATGGGATCTTCGGGATTCCAGTCAACCAAGAAAATAGTTCGTGAAGTTATCGAATATCAAACCAACTGCCCTAACTGCGGAGCTCCGAGACAGGAAGGAAAAGAAGCCTGCGCATATTGCGGAACCAATTTGATTAAGACCAAAACCAAGATTGAAGAAACATCGGTACCCAAGCAGTATGACAAATACAAGGATGAAATCGTCAAACACAAAGAAAACGGTACTTACAAAATCACTTCTTCACCAAACACTTACGTACATGTTTCAACTATTGTGATACCGCACAAAACCTCATTTTCTTCTTACATGAAAGCCCGTTCGTCATCAAGTTCAAGAGGCGGCGGCGGACATTCATCCTGTGCCCATTCATCCTGTGCCTGTGCGTGCGCCTGCGCATGTGCGTGTGCCGGCGGCGGAAGAGCGGGATGCAGCGCAAAGGATTTTTACAAAACCAATCTTAAATTAAAATATTTTGATGATAACAAATCCAAAAAAACAAAAAAGAAATAAAATCAGGTTGACTGATACAAAGAGGTCGGAAAATTCCGGCCTCTATTTTTTATTAGCAGGTTAGGGTTGACAAACAATTTTAAATGGTTTATATTCATCAAATGATTAAGCAATCGTTTAATCGTTAAAAGAAAAATGCCTGTTTTAAGGGAAAATCATTTTTTTATCGTCGAAAAATAAGCATATTTATTTTTCTTTTTTAGAAAAATAGGAGGTTTTATCATACGGGATTTTGAATTGAGAGGCATCGGGGAATTGGCATATCATAAAAATACAATTAAACAAACGTTTAATTATTTTGAGTTTCAAAATCTTTTTCGAAAAAGAAATCCCAACAAAACAGCAATTATTCCAATAAAGTTTTACCAATGAGGAGGAAGTTATGTCGGAACAGGAAAGAAAATTCTTGGAAATAGTGGATTTAAAAAAGGGTTTCGGAAGCGGAGATACCAGACAGGAAGTATTGAAAGGAATGAATTTCACGGTATCAAAAGGAGAGTTTTGCGTACTCCTTGGCCCGTCGGGAAGCGGTAAATCCACACTTCTTAACATAATCGGCGGAATTGACAATCCCGATTCGGGTTACATATCCATAAACGGAGACAAACTCCGCGATATGGGCGAAAAAGGTCTGACCAAATACAGAAGAAAACACTTGGGATACGTATTTCAGATGTACAATTTAATTCCCAATCTCAATGTCAAAGAAAACATCGAAGTCGGAGCATATCTTTCCAACAATCCCCTTGAAATAGACGAATTACTCGAGACACTCGGTCTTTTCAAACACAGATACAAATTACCGAACCAGTTATCCGGCGGTCAGCAGCAGAGAGTATCCATCGGACGTGCAATAGTCAAAAATCCCGACATCCTGCTTTGCGACGAACCCACCGGCGCACTTGATTACAACACATCCAAAGAAATTCTTAAACTTATCGAAGACGTCAATGCCAAGTACGGCAACACGGTCATCATGGTTACACACAATGAAGAAATCAGAAAGATGGCTGATCATGTCATCAAACTTCGTGACGGAATGGTAAGGCATAATGACATGAACGAAAACAAGATTTCTGCGAGTGAACTGGATTGGTAGACACCGCATCCGTCAGCGAAGCTGACGGATGCGGTGGAAAGGATAAATTATGAAGAAAAGAAAAATTATAAATCCCTTAATAAAACGTGTTCCCAAAGAACTGCTCGGTGAGTGGAGAAAGTATCTGGTTATATTTTTGCTTCTCTCCATGACCATCGGATTTGTATCCGGAATGTACGTGGCAAACCACAGCATGCTTATTTCCATCGCCAATGCCAATCGTGACAACAAACTCGAGGACGGACATTTCGAACTTGAAAAAAAGGCGAGCAAGGAATTTATAGAGGCAATAGAATCCGGAGAAAAGATAGATTTAAGAGCTTATTACATCGATGAGGCGCATAAGGAGATAGACGAAAAGATTGAAGAAGAAGCGCCCAAAACCTTAAAGGAAGAAGTCGAAAAGGAAGTCAGAAAAACGGTAAAAGAAGAAATAACGAAAAATGTCACGGATGCCGTTAACGAAGCGCTTGCACCTTTTGCGGATTTTATGAGTGCTGAAGAAAAACAGGCAAAAATAGATGAAGCTGTTGAAAAGGCACTGGATGAGAATTACGAAAAGACCGTAAAAGAAGTGCTTCCCGATGCGATAGATGAGGCTTTAAAGAGCAAGGAATATCTGGATGAAAAAGAAAAAGCCCGTAAGGATGCTTACAAGGAAGCCGAGGATGAGATAAACGAAGAGTTCGACAAACAGGATGCAAAGAAATCCAAAGCCACACTTGAAGCCGAGAAGAATTTTAAGGTTACACCGGTTACGGTTTATGAAAACTTTTATAAAGATGTACCCGAAGACAATGATCTCGACGGCAATTCGGACGGAAAAATCAGAGTATACGCATACGAAGATTACATCAATATGGCAACTTTCAACGAGGGCAGAAAACCCGAGAACGACAAAGAGATTGCAATCGATCGAATGCATGCCGAAAACAATGGGCTGAAAATCGGAGATAAGATTAAAGTCCAGGGAAAAGAATTCGAGATTACCGGCCTGTTGGCATATGTCAATTACGCCACATTACATGAGAAAAATACGGACTTCATGTTTGATGCGATAAGCTTTGACGTGGCAATGGTAACGCCTGAAGCATGGGATAATCTTAAGGGCAAAACCCATTATGTATATGCATTTAAATATGTTGATTCTTTTTCAAATGATTCTGAGCAAAAGAAGCTTTCCGATGATTTCATGAGTGCTCTCATTACACAGAGCATCAAAGAAGAAAACGATCTTGAGGATTATGTTCCGGAATATCTTAATCAGGCAGTTCATTTTGCTCCCGATGACATGGGATCCGACAAGGAGATGGGCGGCGTTCTTTTATACATTCTTGTGATGGTTCTCGGATTCGTGTTTGCGCTTACCGTTATGTCGACGATTACCAAAGAATCAACGGTTATCGGAACACTAAGGGCTTCGGGCTATACCAAGGGAGAACTGATAAGACATTACATGGCAACTCCCGTCGCAGTAACGATTTTTACTGCATTGGTCGGAAATATATTGGGATATACGGTCTTTAAAAATATCGTGGTGTCCATGTATTTTAACAGCTACAGCCTTCCAAAATACGAGACTTACTGGTATTACGAAGCATTTGTCAAAACAACGGTTGTGCCGGTTATTCTGATGATACTCATCAATTTTGTTACGGTAGCCTATATGCTTCGTCTCTCACCCCTTAAATTCATAAGAAGGGATTTGAAAACATCGCGAAGAAAGAAAGCCATGAGACTTCCGAGATTTAAATTCCTGGCAAGGTTCAGACTGAGAGTGCTTCTTCAGAATATCCCCAATTACATTGTTTTGTTTGTGGGCATTTACTTTGTTGTGTTCCTTATGACTTTTGCATTCGGACTGCCGACGACTCTTAAAAACTACCAGGCGCATGCCACGGATGACATGTTTGCAAAATACCAGTATGTGCTTAAATCAAATGAAGACGAGGACGGTAACGAAATTAATACAAAAACACCGGTTGCCGAAAGATTCAGCATGGCTACTTTGTATACCACTGACGGAAAAAGAGTGGGCGAGCCGATAAGCATATACGGTCTTGATGCCGATTCAAAATACATTCCGTTAAACGGCAAAGTATCCGGAAATGAGGCTTTGATATCGAGCGCTTACGCAGACAAATTCGGCCTTAAAGAAGGAGATACCGTCACATTAAAGGCTAGATATACCGATGACGAATATACTTTTAAAATCGTCGGAAATTACGAATGCATAAGCGGTCTGGCATTATATACTTCTTTGGACGGGTTCAACGAAGTATTCGAAAATCCCGAAGGATCCTTTAACGGATATTTGTCCAACGAAGAAATAAAAGATATCGATCCCGATTATATCGCGATGACCATTACCGAAGACGATATCTTAAAAGTATCCAATCAGCTCAATCACTCGATGGGAAATTACATGAATTATTTTAAGGTTATATGTCTGATTGCCGCAGCAATACTCATATATCTTTTGACAAAGGTTATCGTTGAAAAGAACGAAAATTCCATTTCGATGGTAAAAATTCTCGGATATTACAATAACGAAATTGCTTCTTTATATCTTTTATCCACGACTGTTGTGGTAATTATATCCGCAATTATATCCGCACTTCTCGGCACCCAGTCGTTAGAGCTTGTATGGCATATAATCCTTTATCGAATGGACGGATGGCTTCCCGCATACGTACCGTTTTCATCATATTTTTACATGGTGCTCATGGTAATTGCGGCATACCTGATTGTAATGTTTATCGACTATCACAGGATTAAAAAGATTCCGATGGATCAGGCGCTTAAGAATGTGGAGTAATCCCAATATAATATTTTGTAAACGGCAGTTTAATGAGAAAGACCCCGAATGTGTTAAAGCTTTCGGGGTCTTGTTTTGCCCGTTACTGACAAAGTCAAATTGACAACAATTTAACAAGACCATATAAAAACGACAAAGTGAAAATGTCAAAAATATTGACGACAGTACTAAAAGGTGGTACTATATGAACAGTAAACAACAAAAAATATATAACGATATATTTTCCAATCCTGTCAGGTCGAATATTCCATGGAAAGAAATAGAATCATTGTTTCAATCCCTGGGTGCGAAGATTTCTGAGGGGAACGGATCCAGAATAAGAGTTGAATTAAACGGCGAACGTGCAGTTTTTCACCGTCCGCATCCCGAAAGAAATACGGATAAAGGGGCCGTAATATCGGTGAGAAAGTTTTTAAGCAATGCAGGTGTGGGATTATGACATATAAAGGGTATGTGGCTAAAATTGAATATGATGAGGATAATAATGTTTTTACCGGAATGGTAATTAATACCAGGACGGTCATCACTTTCTCGGGAACTTCCGTACAGGAACTTGAAAAAGAATTCAAGAACTCCGTCGAAGATTATTTGGAGTGGTGCAAAGAAGACGGAGTATCTCCGGAAAAGCCTTACTCCGGCAAATTTAATGTCAGACTTACTCCGCAAATGCATCAGGAAGCTGCATTAAAGGCCGGAAAGATGGGGATATCCCTTAATCGGTTTGTTGAACGAGCAGTAGAAAAAGAATTAAAACAGGGATGATTATGAAAAAAATAAAAGATTTGGAATCAGCATTAAAAAGAATTGACGATTTGGAAAAAGAGAACGCAAAACTAAAAGAGGAATTGGAATATTATAAGAACAGAAAAATCAGCGGAAGACAAAAACATAATGCAAAGTGGATGGCTGTTTACAATGATTTTGTCAAATGTTATAAAAAAGGCATGAGCCTGGTAGAGATTGCTGAAAGAAACCGGATAAGCGAGAGAAGTGTTTACAGATATAAAGCGTATTACGAGCAAATCAAGAAAAAGTAACATTGCACAAAATCTTACGGCTTAATTTTGTCGATGGTTTTAATGGATTTATTCTGTATAAATGAAAATTAATATATGTTAAGGTAAAAGCATAATTATTTTGGATAATTATGCTTTTTTAATATGGAGGTAATTATGGTTACAGCACAAAATCCGATAATGCCGGGATTTTATCCCGATCCTTCCATCTGCGCGGTGGGAGAAGATTATTATCTTTGCAATTCTACATTTTCATATGTTCCCGGACTTTCTTTAATGCACAGTAAGGACCTGGCACATTGGGAGCAGATCGGAAACGTACTTACAAGACATTCACAGATTCCTTTGGAAGGAGCAGACCATTCGCAGGGACTTTTTGCTCCCACAATCAGATACAATAACGGAACATTTTATGTTATTTGCACGAATGATACGCATGGGGGTAACTTCATTGTTACGGCCGAAAATCCGGAAGGCCCCTGGTCAGAGCCTCATTATCTTGAGGATGCCGACGGAATCGATCCTTCTCTTTTCTTCGATGATGACGGAAAGTGCTA
>DFEM01000129.1 GCA_002369155.1 Lachnospiraceae bacterium UBA3802
ATCCATATGATTCGTATAACTTTACACCTACATCCGATGCTGTAATATAGATTGTTCCGCAGCCGTAGTCTTTGGCTTCCTTTACCACCCTGTCAAGCAAATTTGTAGCGATTCCCATCCTTCTGTAATTCGGATCGGTATACATACTGGAGAGGATGCCTACTTTACCTGAAGGGCAAGCGAAGTACGGCGGCTTTTCCGCGAAAGACATACCTCTTGTTCCCACTATCTTATCCCCATCAAATGCGAGCCAGGAAACATAAGTGCCGGCAGCTAAATTTCTTTTATAAAAATCCATCAATGCCGATTCAAGATCCACACCCTCCGGAGCGGTTTTGCCCGATGATGTGTATTCTTCCTTCAACTGGTCAATTCTCATTTTTATAATTCTGCTCAATTCATTTTCCGACAGTTTTTTGTAAATAATTTCCATTGCAGTTCCTTCCTTTCGAATAATAATTCAAAACCTGAAACATAATCCTTATTCATTGGCCGGATAAAGTTCACTGAGCCGATTATAACCTTGCTTCATTCTTTCTTTAAGTTCAGTCATACTGTTATCGAGTTTTTCAATCTGATTATCCTGCTCATCCACCTTGGCCTGTATATTAGAGATTTCAATATTAAGGAACTTACCGCCAATGAAAATTATAAATACGATTAATGCATAAAAAACTGTAGTGCATCCTAAAATAATTGCGAGAACGGAGTCGGAAGGCTTATGGTTTCTCTCCCAATTTTCATAATTGATCTTACGCTGTTCTTCCCTCTCAAGAGCATCTTGATATTTTGTATAGTTACTGTAATAGCCGGCAAACCCATCAATACCGTTTTTATAATCCTCGGTCTGCGCTGTCTCATACTTGCTTAAATCTTCAGCTTTCCAATACGGGTTTATCGTGAAAAGCTTAAATCCCAGAAATACCATCAGGCATAAGAACAAATAGCAAAAGAGCGTAAGAATAACAGCTTTTCCCGGACGAATTACAGGAGAAGAAAAGATAAATACCTTGTCTCTGTTATTTTTTAATTCGCTAAGATGACTTATCGATTTGACTCTTTCATTCCTTTGATCCTCCAACATATCCTTTTCTTCGATATATTCATGACCCGCATCGACAATGTCCTTCATGGTGGTAAAATACTCGCGGTCCTGAGGTTTGGATGATTCGATTGCTCTGTCGATTTCTTCACAGGCATTCTTATAATTGAGTTTTGAGAAAAGATCGATATTTTTTATACCGTCAATCTTTGTTATATCCATCGCTATGAGAGCCTTACCGCGAAGAGCCTCAAAATTATTAGGCTCTTTCTCCAACAAAAAATCGTACGCTTTGCCTGCCGAAGAAAACTCTTTATTCTTAAGCGCCTGGGCAGCTATACCCAATACGTTTTCCTCGCGAAAATAGTCATAGTCGAATGTTACGCCGCAGAACGGGCATTCATACATCTGGCGTTCAACGTTGACAATGAGAGTTCCGCCGCAAGTCGGACATATGTGTTTCTTGATATCATTCATTTTTGTTTTCTCCTTCCGGTTTCCGTAAGAGTTAATTTGAAATAATTATAACGAGAATAACCAACTAAATATATTGTATCAAAAGAAAATTACGTATTATAATTGCATGATTAAGGAAGAATAATAAGCCTTATTAAGAAATACCAAATTTTAAATATCTTCCATCTCACTGCTTGTCATATAATTTCGAATATCATTTATTATCTTAAGATCATCTTCGGTAAACTGATAATTTCCTTCTGCCCTAAAGAGCACGTCGTTCAAAAATACTTCCGGATTATCCATATTTGACAAACCCGGTACGGGACCTTCGTCCATTAAAGCCTCAGTGATTTTCAGTACCGCATGCATTTCTTCGAGGCTTAAATTTCCGCGTCGTATCAGCGCCGGAACATCCGCTTTTATAAACACATTCCATGCGGAATATGCGGGCATAACATCATTGTCAATCCCGTTAAACAAGAGCCATTCTTTGGTTTCGTTTTCCGTAGGCTCGATGTAATCTGTACAGTGAATTCTGCCCCAGCCATGTACACGTTTGGCACATTCTAAAATGTCTTTTTCTGCAGTTGACCATTTTCTCATCAGAAAAACGGAAAAGATTGTAAACTCATCGAATAATGCTATCGTTTTGATTGCCGTCTCCAATTCTCTGTCACCCTGTGTATTAAACAGTTCTAAAATACTTAGTCCGATTTTCACACATTCCATATCAGAAGATTGAAGAAACATATTATTCGCAAATTCAAACATTACATTTGGATCAAGTTTATCTTTATTATCTAAAATACATTCCTGCAGCTCATCGATAATTGTAATCGCTCTGTGATCTTTGCAAAACTGAACAAATCCTTTTTCAGCCTCAGCAAATTCGCTTTTTCCGGCAAGCAGAATCAATTCTTCGAGACTTTTCTTATCTGCATCCGAAAGAGGATTATGCCCCATATGATACATGCAAATTCCATCCATAGCTCCGGCTGCAAATTTAACTCCTTCGGTATCATCTTCACCGGGAAGTTCGAAATACTCAGGCAACATCCCATTTTCTTCTATGCTTTTAGTAATTAATTCAACTATTGACATGCTGAATCTCCATTTAAATTCCAATTTTCCGCAGCAGTTAAAGATTTAACACAATTTTATTGCTCCCTTTTTCCGGCATTTATTTCCTCGCATATTTTTTTAAATTCTTCTTCTGATATGTTTTTTCCGTTAAGTGTGTATTTTCCGGGATCTTCTTCAGAATTCTTTTCACCCAAAAGCGTCATGTTTTCTGTCAGATTATCTCCACCTTCATACTTGTTTAAGCTATAATACAGACGTCCCGAATGGGTCGTATCCTTATATACAATCCAATAAGCATCTTTATAATAAGTATAATCCAACATCCCTGCAGTACCGGTCGCCTGAGCAAAGACATAAAGTCTTCCGTCTATAACATCTAAATACATTCCGCCATAAGGACCGTCAATTATAAGTTCATCCTCTCCGTCATTATCAAGATCCAGTTTATCGCCAACACTGTATTCCATAAAATCCCAATCTTCATGATTAGCATTTAAGTCGGAGAAGTTGATTTTAATTTCTTTATCTGTTTCTTGCGGATACAAAATCGTAGCATTAATTTCTCCTCTTTGGAACAATTCAAATAAAGCATCCCCTGTTTTATCTTCTATCTTTATAGAATCTCTTTTAAGCGAATACCCGAATTTATTATCTGAAGGGACCATAATAAAACTTATCTTTGAATAGCAAAGACCATCAAAAGCATTTATTTCATCACAGTATACCTTTATACCGCTATCGATTTCTTCAATATCGGTTAATGCACAATAATCTCCCCATCCGACACCGTTAGCTGAATACGCATAACCATCTTCTTTGCATACAATACCGCATTCGGTGGTAGTATCATATCCGACTTCAAAAGTTCTTTTTTCTTGGTAAACGTCACTGTAAAAATTTTCCAAATCTTCGATTGGCATTTTCGCGTAAAGATAAACAGTATTACCATCCTTATTTACAAAGTCTTCATACGGATCAAGGTGTTCCCCGAATAATTGTACAATCGAATAATCTTTTTCATCTTCATTGAAATATTCCGAATTATCATAAACAATCAAATCGGCTATCAGTGTAAAAAGAGCTCCGTCCTTTTCCTTCAATTCACATATTTCAGCAAATTCGTTTTCCGATTCATCATATTTGAATATTTTTTCTATTCCTGTTCCCTGGCTTGTGTGTGTTGAATAAATAATCCCGCACGCAGGTTCCGTTTTATAATTGCTTATTTTTTCAAAAGATTCATTATAAACATAATTTCCGTTCTCATAAAGATATGCACACCAACAATCGCCTCCACCGCTCGTATATCCAAGGTGAATGAGCAAATCATTGTAACCATCAAAATTCACATCATTTTTATAGGCAGCAAAATCATTCGCATAATAAACATATCTTGGTGCATCATAATCACTTTTTGAAGGGTAATCCACAATAATCGAAGTTAACTCATTTTCACGAAAAACGAAAAAATCTCTCTTATGCTTATACTCATTTTCCGGCTCTTCCTTATAACAGATTCTTACACGAAAGCAATTTTGTCCTTCGTTGAATCCACTAACCCACTCACAGGCTTCAATTTCTTCATCATCTTCAAGCACCAAGTTTTCGTTTATATAATCATCAATATCATCTTCACCTGAAAAAGATATTGTCTCTTCTTTGATTGTTTCTTTAGGCTTATCCTCTTCTGTCTGCGTAGGTTGTGCATTTCCCGGTTCAACATATTCTATTCCGTTTCGAAGAGCATTGCGGATTGCATCTTTTATCACTTCGCTTGAATAAGTGGCACTTGTTATCGCGTCCACTTCTACATCATTCTTTTGAATCATTGTCGGAATCATTTCTTCCGCCGGTTTGCCCAAACCGCATTCATGCTTAAGTAAATCTATATTTGTTATTTCTCCGTTCGATACAGTAACCCTTACTTCAACTTTTACAAGGTCGGTTTCACTTTTGCCCTCATATACTCCATCCTGAACCTGTGATATTTCTATTCTTGTTCTGTCAAAGCTGTTAACCTGCTTTTTCATATGATTCACGGTCATAAAAACAAGAGATAAAATAAGCACTGCCAATAATAAGATTAAACAGCCCATAACTGCCAATATAATCTTTATAACTTTTTTCATATCCTAATCCTCACTTTTTAAGATATTCAACTATAGGTTCGATAAATTTCTTATCCGAAATATCATATGAAGAAGACATTTTTTCCACCATTATCTTCTCATCTTCTGTTAGATTTTTCTTTCTTTTCAGTGAAGATACAAACATCTTCATTGCCATCTTTGAGGGTATATTCATTTTCTCATAATTAAATCCGCCCTGGCAATAAAAAGTTTTGATGTATTTCTTTTGATCATCATTTAAAGTATTGTTAAACATTCCCTTAATATCCGGGCTGTCACTGGGACCTCCTCCGACACAATACAGAGCAAGCCTCTTATCTTTCCATGAGGACGCCTTGTCGAGAAACCATTTTACTTTTGAAACGGTTCCTGCCATTGCCCATCCGCCATAGATTATTGCCTCATAAGAATCAAAAAAAGTTACTTCTTTCTTTTGTGCTTCCTTTAGATTAATGATATCCGCATTCATCTCTTGCGCCAACCATTCGGCATATCTTTGAGTAAATCCTGTTTGTGATGTGTATACTACAAGTGTTTTCATAATTCGTTTAGATTCCTTTCCATCTTCATTATTGTTTGAATCGTGGTCATCAGACTTTTTTCATCGATCCCTTCAAAAATACGACCAATCACATATTGGCTCTGTTGACCGTTATTATCGTTTGCCTCCAAGAAATTTCTTGCTGCATCTGTGACATAAATGCGTTGCTTTCTTTTATCTTTTTCATCTTCATAAGTTGCTATGAAGCCCTTTTTCTCCAGTCTTAGTAATATTTGTTTTACATTCTGATGCGAACTGCCCATAACATCAGACAATTCGTTAATGGTAGGTGCTTCCTTACAAAGATTGATACAAATGATTGCAAAGAACTGTTTCCAGGTTATTTCTTTTAAATAAACATCTGCAGCCGCCTGGTATCTGTTGTCAAACGCGCTTAGCAATCCTAAAAGAAACGCCTGCGGAGGCATATCTCCAAACTCGACATTGGTTTTGTTCATTTCTTTGTTGTAATTCATTATTTTTCTCCATTTAAAAATAGGTAACATGTTACATTTTTGAATAATGTAACACATTACCTATTTTTCGTCAACACATATTTATGATTTTTTCCACCAAAATAAACTTCGATTTGCTTAACCGTTTATATTCCGGTATAAAGCTCCTCTATTATGCTGAAATATAATTGTCTATACGCCTTTGAATGAATTAAACCAGGCTCTCTCTTCAAAAACTTTTTTCTTAGGTAACAGTGGGGTGCTTTCAGCCTCACCTACCGGTAATAAACATACAACTTCATATCCCTCAGGTACCATAAGAATGTCAGCTATTTTGTCGCATATTCTATCTTCATCTGTAATATGGCCTTCATACCAGCAACTCTGATATCCAAGTTCAACAATTGTTAATAGCATATTCTCAATTGCAGCAGAATAATCCTGCACTGCAAAGCATCTATCACGATATGCATTTATTCTTTGCGTCAAAACTACGATTACAGAAGGTGCTGTTTCGCATATAGGAGGATTGATAACTTCATTAATC
>DFEM01000117.1 GCA_002369155.1 Lachnospiraceae bacterium UBA3802
TTTTTTGAAAAATTGAGCTTTCTTATATCATCTTCCATACTGTAAGTATGATTGTTTAAAATAAATATCGAATCTTCCATTTCAGGCAATTCATTCCTGTGCCTTACGATAACAGGAATCGCATCATCCGAGAGATCTTCCACTACATATTGCTGGCCTGTATGAATGCATAAGTTATACTCTGCTATATATGTATCCGGACGACTGAATGAGAAGATAATCCATGTAACTGCTATTACTGCCATCGAATATTTTACAAACGGCATCTTCTCCATGTAAATCAGAATTACCGTACCTGTCATCGCAAGAGCTATTACAGTCAATGCCCATAATACATATACTCTTAAGAATGTTAATCCGTATACTCCTATGTAAAGAATCATCCTGTATGCACTTGAGAAAAGCATTATAAATGTACACACACATATAAGAGTCAGCATTACCTTAAGTGCCTTGCTGTCCTTTGAATACTTTCTGCATACAAGTACAAGAATAAGGTTGATGAGACATACAAACACAAGCTGGAAGAATCCTTCGTGAGCATAGTCGGCGTAGGTATATCCATCAGGAAGCGTACCGAATCCGAGGAAGAGATAAATAATCTGAATTGCCGAATACAATCCGTAGAAAACAAGCAATACCGAGCTTATGGTAATGGAAACAACAGGATTTCCGTTTCTCTTGTCTCTGACGGGTACCTTAAGCCAATCCGCTCTGGCACACAATCTTTTTATTAGCGCATATCCGACAAAGAAAATTAATAAAGTTGTAAATACTATTCCCGAAAAATCCTCATCTATTCTGAAAGAAAAGATTTTTCTGAAAGTCTCCATGAACACTATATCCGATGACAGAAGAAGCGGAAGGACAACGCATAAAAGCGGTACGGATATTGCCAGTCCGAGCAAAACATAAGGGAATACCTGTTTGCCTTTTCCTTTGTTTTCTTTCTTCTCATTGTTCTTGGATATACGAATCGGATCCAAAATGGGATCAAGTACATAAGCAATGGATGTAGCTATCGTGGAAGTAATTGCCAAAAAATATCTTGATGCATCCCATGTCCTATTATCATAAAGATTATATAAAAACAATACGAAGAAAAATGCGAAAATAAATATTTTATCAAAAGTGATTAACACGGGGCTTGTTGTGATACAAACATTTATGCCCAGTAATTCTATAAACCCGATCAGTGCAAAAGAGAATTTTTTTAACTTCTCTCCCACAGCTTTTAAAAACATGCAGTAAACAACTACTGTTGCAGTGGTAAATAAAGGAAATGTAATTCCCATCGGGTTCTTGTATAAGCAGAATGTAAAGAATACCGCATAAATCCCGACAAGAATCATCCTTTTAATGAATTCGTTTTTATTGTCTGTCAGTTCAACCGACAAAGTCATTGTGCCATCTGTATTTTCTTCTTTGTTTGCTTTGAAAGTCTCAGAAACATTCATTAATGCTTCTGTTTTTTCTTTGATTCTGTCTGTCAAATCTTCTTTGATTGTTTCCGCAGGTTCGGTATCTGTATTCTCAATATTACCTGACAGATTATTTTCGTTTTCCATTTCAATCCTCCTTAACATACTCAAACAAATCCCCGGGCTGACATTCAAGAATCTCACACATTTTAATTATCGTGTTTACTCTGATTGCCTTTGCTTTTCCGGTCTTTAATATAGACATGTTTGCCTGAGTTATTCCTACTTTGGCGGCCAGTTCTCCCACGCTCATTTTTCTTTTGGCCAGCATTACATCGATGTTAAATACCAGGCGGCCGTTAACTTCTACTTCTTCTATATTTTCCAAATCGTTTTTATTTCTACCCATAAATCTCACCACCGTTTATACAGTAAGGTCATTCTCTTCTTTCATCTTTGCCGCTTTGATAACCAAATGCGAAAGCGCTGCGGCACATACGGAAAACGCGGTTCCCACAAAACATACAATCAACGCGATTCCCATTACAAAAGGATGTGACATGTCGACAAGAAGGAATATGCCGTTAATAATAAAGTAATAAACCACATCCATAATCGTGATATACGAAACCCATTTAAGATGTCTGGCGTTTTCAAATGAGAACGAATTGTCCTTTCCTATATTACTTGCAACAAACCATCCGAGAAGCAACACAATGTAACAGGGGATTGCGGAAATCCAAATAGTAATAAGCCAGGGTAATACATTTCTTTGAAGCATGGAATTCTGCTCAACAAGATATTTCATAAAATGAGGTATTATGCCTGCATATATTACTCCGCCGCAGACAGCAGTTCCGATAATTATAAACTTAAGCCAAAATGCCAATTCTTTTTGTTTCATAAAAACCTCCGCCTTTGTAAACAGTCTTACTGCTGTTTTCATACGTAATATACTCCAGCATTTTCGATTTGTCAATATATTTTTATCGTTTTTCGATATATTTATTTTCTTTTGCAATATTTTTTTATTGAAGAATTGTGAAATTCGCGCCGTTTTTTTCTCTTTTTCATAGTAAATATAATTTTTAAAAAACATGTTGACAATTTATATTTGATAAAATATAATTGCGTCAAAGATAAGCAAAACAAAGGAGGTAGCAACATGGGATTTTACGATCAGAGTATAATGGCAGCCAACGGAGAAATGGTATCTATGAAAGATTATGAGGGCAAGGTAGTGCTCGTTGTGAATACTGCCACCGGTTGCGGTTTTACGCCTCATTACAAAGATATCGAGAGTATGTATGAAGAATATCATGATAAAGGATTCGAAGTAATCGACGTTCCCTGCAATCAGTTCGCAGGTCAGACACCCGGTACGGATGAAGAGATTCATGAATTCTGCACATTAAAATACAATACACAGTTTCCTCAGATGAAGAAAACGGATGTCAACGGCGAAAACGCAACTCCGCTCTTTAAATATCTTAAAGAGCAGAAAGGTTTTGAAGGCTTCGGAAAAGGACCTTCTGCATTGGCAATGTCAGCAATGCTTTCAAAGATTGACAAGGATTATAAGAACAATTCAGAGATCAAGTGGAACTTTACCAAATTCGTAATTGACAGAAAAGGCAATGTAGTTGCCCGTTTCGAGCCTACAGCCAAAATGAGTGAAGTAGCTAAATGTGTAGCAAGTCTTATTTAATAAAGGATTAATATGTCACAGCCATACGACCAGTTAAAACTTAAAAATCAGCTTTGTTTTCCTCTATATGCAGCAGCCCGAAGAATCGTGAATGCGTACACCCCTCTTCTTAAGCCATTGGGACTCACCTACACCCAATACATCGTATTCATGGTTCTTTGGGAAAAAGAAGAAGTAACGGTCGGAGAACTCGGTCAGACACTTTCATTGGATGCCGGTACTCTCACTCCTTTACTTAAGAAACTCGAAAAAGAAGGATACATTAAGCGTACTCATTCCAAACAGGATGAGAGAATCACACTTATTAAGCTCACCAAAAAAGGTGATGCCTTAAAAGAAGACTGTAAAGATATCCCTCCTAAGGTTTCATCCGTAGTTTCAGACCTGTCTATGGATGAAATAGAAACACTTTACAATCTGCTATACAAAATAGTTTAACCAAAGATTGGAAAAAACCGTAATCCCCCCTGATTACGGTTTTTTCTTTTTGAGAACTTGTGATACAATATGTACTATGTATACGGATAAAGACTTAAAACCAAAACAATCAAAAAAAAGCAGATTGCTTTATATTCTTCTTGTTACCGTCGTTTTAATCATAACGATAATTATAGGAGCCAAAATGCTTTATAAAAAATCATTGGATAAATATTATAAAAACTGCAATGAACTCTTTACCATCCCGGATATCGACAAGGGATTTATTCCTCAGGGAATTGCATTCAATAAAGAAAACAATATGTATTTGCTTACCGGTTATATGGGGAATGGCAGTGCTTCTCCCATCTATTTAATCGATGCAGACTCTAAATCGGTCAAAAAAGTATTAATGTATACTCCGGAAAACAAACCTTTCAAAGGACATGCCGGAGGATTATCCGTTATCGGCAATGAAGTTTATGTTGCAGGAAGCACCGATTACTGTATGTATGTTTTTTCTCTTGATGATTTGTTAAATGCAGAAAATAACAGTACGTTGTCTTACAAAGATATCGTCTCATTAAAGAATGACGATGATTTTCTTCGTGTATCTTTCACATCGGAAAATAACGGAATTCTATTTGCGGGAGAATTTCATAAATCTCCCATTTTTTACACGCATGAATCACATGAAATTTCCACGGGGGACGGCGTTCAAAACGCATATCTTTTCGGTTTTAATGTTAACGAAAACACTGCAGAACCGGCCATCGTTTACTCCATTCCCGACAAAGTTCAGGGAGCATGTTTTCACGATAACAAAGTTTATTTATCCATATCGCACGGAGCCGCTCCTGCTGAAATTTGCGAATATGATTTGAAAAAAATAGAATCATCGCAAACACATACTGTACTCGGTAAAGAAATACCTTTGTATGTATTGGATGATTCCAACGTAAGTCACAAATACAAAATACCGCCGATGTCCGAAGAAATCATCTTTGTAAACGATGATCTCGTCACATTGCACGAATGTGCTTCCAATCGTTATATCTTCGGAAAGTTTATATCAGCGAAAAAAACATATTCCATAAACTTACAAAAAATGTTTTAACTGCGTCAAAAGGAAATAAGTTTATGGCATTTGCCGAAACAAAGGCAAAAGATAAAGCCGCAATAACAACGGTTATGAGGATTATTAATGCTTTATATTTTCTTTCTCTGAATACAACTCGATTAATATCTTCTTTATATTTCTTTAATAAAGGATTTTCGGATCCTTTTTTATTATTATCTGATTTTTCTTTGGAATCGATACCAAGCTGCAATTCACCTACTATGCAATTTAACATGCTCATCATCTTTCCTAACTGATTATCCAAATGATCCTTTCCGGCAAAAGGCGAATCCAGAATGCATTGAGTAACCGCTTGCAGATTTTGAACGCAAAGTCTTCTTATACGAATAATCTCTTTTATCTGATCATTTATTTTACTGTTCTTTTCTTCGTATTGGTCTAATTTCTTATTGATATCATCAAATACATAATTAATCGCTTTATGGATTTTTTTGTTTGATTTTATGCATATAAAACTAATCAAAATCCAAAGAATAAAAATGATCGCCAAGACTATAATTCTTCTGTAATCAGGCAAAGCTTTATATTGCGTCAAATCCCAGAATTCTTTCCAGACACTGACAATCATGAACGAGGAAGCCACTTCATATAAAGGCGACTCTTTTCTTCCGAATGCAATCTGGCGCATAGCCCAAGTAAATAAACCCAAACCGATTAAAATTCCGGTAAATATTAAGGCATCGGAAAGATTCATCTGCAAGAAGCTGCCTGCAGTCCCAAATGAATGTTTATATGTACTCAATATTACAATTGCAAAAAATACCAGAAATGATAAAAATCCAACTAAATCAAAGCGAATCAACCCGCCCTTTTCGTCTTTAACTTCCAAAGCCAAATCTCTGGGTTTTACTATCTGCAATTCTTCGCTTCCGCTTTGAGATACATAAGGGCCTGCCAGATTAAGCAGCTCGGCAATCCTTTCTCTCATTTCATACTTTTTCTTGTGAAATCTTTTTCGTCCGCCGAGCATGGCCTTGGTCATTCCTATCATGCCTCCCGGATTATTAAAGACTTCGTTTTCCTCAATAAAACTTGAAAAAGTAGGTGCAATAACAATCAAACCGATTTCTCTTAAATTCTCATAGTACGAAATACGTACATCTTCAGGCGAATTCTGCTCTGAATCACTTGCCTTTGTACTTAAATCAGAAGTTTTGTCCGAATTCTTGTTTTGGGTTTTTCTAATATCAGCAATGATATCATTTACAGCTTTTTTGATTCTGTATTTCATCAATTTCAGATATTTGTATTGATGAAAAGCATTTAAAGCCAGCATTCCGGCCAAAATCACCGTCGTATACAAATAAATGTTTTTAAAAGATAATCCAAAGAAAAACAGATTAGCCAGCGAGATGTACATTGAAACAACAATACATTCAAATGTCACAGCTTCATATCTGCTTTGAGAATATGTTCTTATATAGTGAAACGAAAATACCAGGATTACGGAAAAAATAATTATACTCATATGCTTTATAACCACTCGTCATTCTTTAAAAAATTTATGAAATAGGATAACTTCTTTATATATCTGTTTCTAAGTTCCAATTTCTGATTTACGTCTATATAAAAAATACTTTGTTCTTCCAATTGTTCGCTGATTCTCTTTAATGCACTAATATAATATTTGCTGTTCTTATGAAACTCTTCCATCTCCTTGATAATCTTATAATGCGGAGTATTGGCCCAGAATCTGTAGCTGATTACTTCTTCTATTACAGAATCGGCCTTTCCCATTTGTTCGACAATACCTGCCGGATTACTCCTATCGTCTATGTTATTAATAATTGCATCGAGTTTTTGGATGTATTCACGCTTGTTTTCCACATAATCTTTTTCATCATCACGCTGATCCAAAAGCCATAAATACAATGTAAATACCAAAGCTATAACGGTAAAGACACATGAAATGATGTCTATAAATATTGCATTATTGTTAAGGAATTCCAAAATGGATTTAAATGTCATAATAATTCTCCCAAAAAGAGCATTTATTTTTGAATAAAATCATTCACATTTTCATATCAAAAGACACAAAATGTGAATCCCTGTAAATTATACAATTTAAGATTTTAAAGTTCAATCCCGTACATTTACAGGGCCACAAAAGATCTGCCTTCAAATCATTTATGGAAATAACAAAAGACCGTTATCAAACGGTCTTTTGTTATAAGCAACATTTAAAAATTGGTTTAATTATGTGTTTCCATCACGTCCTTTCCATATTGATTTTTGTTTTATCCGATATTCTTTTAGTTCCGGTTAAGAAGAATACACATGCTGTAACAAGGAGCGAAAGGATGACGGAAAAAGTTATATATAAAGGAGTAAGTCCGCCTTTTTCAGAGTCAAACCAGCCTAACATCCAAGTGAGGAAGCTCGCACCGGACATGATGCAAACTGCGATTTGAACCGGTTTGAAATAATATGATCCGCCTTTGGCTATATCCAGTTTTTTGTCTGAGATTATTAATCCTATAATACTAAGTACCAAATGGAAACTGCAGCAAATAGCAATAATCAGTTCAAACAAAATTTCATTTCCAACAAACTTGTTCAAATTAGGATCAATAAAGAATCCAAAAATAAATACTCCTAAAAAGGCACCTGTTACGTAAAGAAGAATCATACCACCTATCGAAGACGATACCTTTCGTGCAAATACCAAAAATGCATATGCTCCCAAGCATAATGCCAAAGTTATATAAAACACCCATAACTCTGAAATGTTGAAATCAGGTTTCCATTTTAAAGCCTCATCATATACAAACGAAAACCCGGATAAACAATAACCTATTAATCCATAAAGTATAACTGATATCGTTATCGGTAATCCACCAATCAGCAATTCATAGCGTGTATTTTTTTCATTCCTTATCGGAAATGAATTGTTCAGTACTTTTTGATTCTTATTATCGTAAATAATATACCTGATAATCGTGAACACCGTTACAACCGGTGTCGTAGCAAAAAGCAGACATTGGCTGACAATATCCGCGGCGCTCCATAACATATATCCATATGTTAAACTTACACCATTTATGCCCATTTCCCGCCAATTGGGAGGAATTAAGTAAAAATATATCTTTTTTATCAGAAATACCGTTACCGCAATAGTTACTAAAAGTTCAATCAAAAAGAGTATTTTATATCTTTTTATATAATTTATGAAATCTTTCATCTTTATCCCTTTCCGTTCTTTTTCCCTGAACTACTTCTTCTGCCTCATAAGAGTATATGCATCTGTAACCGTGACTTTTTCCGTATCGATAATATCTATTCCTTTGCTTTCAATAAACTCTTTGTTGGTACCACGTTCTCCCTCGGTTAAAACAGTAAAAACATTTCCAAGAGTCTCTGTAACAACAAGACCTTCCAGGTTTTCAAGAGAAGTTCTTACTCTCCACTTTTGAATACTTGAAAGCCTTTCATCCACCCCTCCGTGGTATTTCATTACACCGTCATTTAAGAAAATCAGTTCATCACACATGCTTTCAATATTGAATAAATCATGCGATGAAAGGAGTACTCCCATTCCGTTATCAGCCTTTTCTCTGATAATGTTTCTGAACATTTCCCTGCTTTCATTATCCAATCCATTCTCAGGTTCATCCATTAAAAGGAATTCAATGTTTCGCGAAAGTACCAGTGCTATCTGAAGTTTCTTTTTATTTCCAAGTGACAGGTTTTCCGCATAAGCTTTTTTAGAAACTCCGAACTGCTCCAGATATTCATAAAATTTATCAAAAGAAAAATCATTGTAAAAACTAGCATAATATTTGGCATATGCATTAACCGAATACATTGGAAGAAAATGCATTACATCAAATATGAGTCCGATTTTTTCTTTACAGTTTTCGGAATTATATATTTGCGCATCTTTAAATTTAACTTCACCTTCATCCGGTTTATATATCCCGCTGATACATTTAATCAATGTACTCTTGCCGGATCCGTTGGCTCCGATAAGGCCATAAATCTTTCCGCTTTCCAAATTGATTGAAATATCCGAAACAACATTGCCTGAGTTATATGCTTTTGATAAATGATTAATTTGAATCATATGAATCTCCTCTTATATAGTCTAAAAAAATCAATGCAGCCTTTAAATCGAACGATACAGTTCTTCTACAATATCTTTAACCTCTTTCAAAGAACACCCCGCATGTTTAAGTTCAATTATTTCACTTAACATTTTTTTCTTGCACTTCTCAATGTCAATTGCAGTATCACCGGGCTTAACATCCGCAATAAAAGTGCCTTTTCCGCGAACCGTCTCGATGATACCCTGACGTTCCAATTCGGTATAAGCTTTGGCAACCGTGGATGGTGTAATCTGAAGCGATGCCGCCATTTTGCGAACACTTACAACAGGATCTCCGGCCACAAAATTGCCTTTCATGATATTCAATTTAAACTGTTCAATTATCTGCTCATATATTGGCAGTTCACTTTTATAATCAATGTTAATCATATAAAACCTTTCAAATAACTGTACTGCTTGTTATAGTACAGTTATAACTCGTACCGTTTTTATTGTCAATATAAAATTAAAAAAACTGCAAATCAAATTAATGATCTACAGTTTTTGTAAATTTCAATTTTAGAAATATGAAACGATTAACTAAAGGCTGAATTTATCAATGATATCCTTAAGATTCGATACTGCATTCTTGCACTCGTTAACTTTATCTATACTTCCGGATGTTCTGTCTACCATTTCAGATGTCTTTTCA
>DFEM01000065.1 GCA_002369155.1 Lachnospiraceae bacterium UBA3802
TGCCGAGTCTTCATCCGGTGGATTTGCTTGTCGGCATTTTGATTGGAGCAGCATTATGGGCTTTTATGTATTTCAAAAAGAAAAACGCAAAAAAGTTCAGACATAACACGGAGTATGGTTCAGCCAGGTGGGGAACACCTGCGGATATCGAGCCTTATATGGACCCGGTTTTTGAGAATAATGTGATTTTATCTCAAACAGAGCGACTTACAATGAACTCAAGGCCGGCAAATCCTAAATATGCCCGTAATAAAAACGTGCTTGTTGTCGGCGGCTCCGGTTCAGGTAAGACGAGGTTTTTTATAAAGCCGAACCTTTTACAGCTTCATTCTTCGATGGTTTTAACTGATCCGAAAGGTACGGTCATCAACGAGGTCGGAAACGCATTTTTAGTAAACGGATATCGCATTAAAATCTTTAACACAATCAATTTCAAGAAGTCGATGCATTATAATCCGTTTGCCTATATTCATGATGAAAAGGATATCCTAAAGCTTGTAACGACCTTAATTGCGAATACCAAAGGAGAAGGAAAAGGCGGAGATGAGTTCTGGGAGAAAGCGGAGAAACTTCTTTACTCAGCACTAATCGGATATATCCATTATGAAGCTCCGGAAGAAGAGAAGAATTTCACAACACTTCTGGAAATGATTAATGCAATGGAAGTACGTGAGGATGATGAAGAGTTTAAAAATCCCGTAGATTTAATGTTTGATCAGCTTGCAGAAAGAGATCCGGACCACTTTGCGGTAAGGCAATATGCCAAGTATAAGTTAAGTGCCGGAAAAACAGCGAAATCAATCTTAGTCAGCTGCGGTGCCCGTCTTGCTCCATTTGATATTAAGGAGCTTCGAGAGATTACGATGTATGATGAATTAGAGCTTGATACACTGGGAGACCAGAAGACGGCTCTTTTTTTAATTATGTCGGATACGGATGCAACCTTTAACTTTTTAATCAGCATGGTATACACACAGCTTTTCAATCTTTTATGTGAGAAAGCGGATGATGTATATGGCGGAAGATTACCGGTACATGTCAGATGCCTTATTGATGAGGCGGCAAATATCGGGCAGATTCCAAATCTGGAAAAACTTATGGCAACGATTCGTAGCCGTGAGATTTCGGCGGCGCTTGTATTACAGGCAAAGTCACAGCTTAAAGCTATTTACAAAGACAATGCAGATACGATCATCGGCAACTGTGATTCCCAGATTTTCCTGGGAGGCTCTGAACAGACAACCCTTAAAGACCTTAACTCCACTCTGGGTAAAGAGACGATTGACATGTATAACACAGGGGAAACAAGGGGAACGAGTCAGAGTTACAACATGAATTATCAAAAGCTCGGTCATGATCTTATGAGCATTGACGAATTGGCAGTCATGGACGGTAGCAAATGTATTGTTCAGGTTCGTGGTGTAAGGCCTTTCTTGTCGGATAAATATGATCTGACAAAGCATCCAAAGTATTACTTAACTGCGGATGCCGACAAAAAGAACTGGTTCGATATTGAGAAGTTCTTAAGTCACAGAGTAAAACTTAAACCTGATGATGTATATGAAGTCATCGAAATGAGCGAAGATTAAAGTCTTTCGGGAAACCGAAGGGCTTTTTCTTTATGCGCGCATACCACATGGTCAGTCGACGGGCCGGTGGAAAGACAACTGAATATGGAACTTACAAACAATTATTTTTTTAACGGAGGTAATAAAAATGGCTTTTTTTAACAGCGCAGTAGGCGTTCTTCAGACACTTGTAATCGCACTTGGGGCAGGTCTTGGTATTTGGGGTGCAATCAACCTTATGGAAGGTTACGGCAATGATAACCCCGGTGCAAAATCCCAGGGCATGAAGCAGCTTATCGCCGGTGGCGGAGTTGCGTTAATCGGTGTAACACTTGTGCCTTTGCTTTCCGGACTTTTTGGTTAATCGGTTCGGACATGGAAGCGGAGTCGGGAAAGTCACCCCGGCTCCTAATGAAAGGAGGCCCAAGTGGAGAGTTTATTTCAAAACATTGAGGACTGGTTTCGTGGAATCCTTATATCAGGCATTATGAATAACTTAGCCGGTACTTTTGATTCGGTTAATCATCAGGTAGGGCAGATTGCAACGGAAGTCGGAAAGACACCCGCAACGTTCTCGCCGGGTATTTTTAACATGATCCGTAACTTATCGGAGAATGTGATTATGCCGATTGCCGGTATTATTCTTACCTTTATCGCCTGCTATGAGTTAATCCAGCTGGTCATCAGCCATAACAATCTGGCAAACTTTGAAACTTGGATCTTCTGGAAGTGGATATTCAAAACCTTTGTAGCAGTAACCTTGATAACCAATACGATGAACATCACCATGGCAGTCTTTGATGTGGCACAGCATGTAGTTTCCCAGGCGGGAGGACTGATCGGCGGAACTACAGCGATAGACGGCAGCACACTTGCAACGATGCAGAGCAACCTTGAAGCCATGGACATCGGGCCGCTTTTATCAATACTCTTAC
>DFEM01000166.1 GCA_002369155.1 Lachnospiraceae bacterium UBA3802
CAACGTTGGGTCCCATTGCATGCATCAAAAGGAAGTTTGTAGGATCTGCTTCGGCGCCGACTTTCTGAGAAACTCTGGCTGCCATGGGAACGGCGGAAACTCCGGCCGAACCGATAAGAGGATTAACCTTGCCTTTTGTAAATACACACATAATCTTACCGAATATAACTCCGGCTGCTGTACCGAACGCGAATGCCACAAGTCCGAGAATAACGATTGCGACAGTTTCGAAATTAAGGAATGCTTCTGCTGATGTTGTAGCACCTACGGATGTACCGAGGATGATAACAACGATGTACATTAAAGCATTCGAAGCTGTTTCCTGTAACTGTCTTACAACACCTGACTCTCTGAAGAGGTTACCTAACATAAGCATACCAACAAGGGGAGCTGTTGTAGGAAGAATAAGTGAAACAACGATTGTAACAACGATGGGGAATAAAATTTTTTCAAGTTTGGATACAGGACGAAGCTGTTCCATCTTGATCTTTCTTTCCTTCTCTGTTGTTAAAAGCTTCATAATAGGGGGCTGAATAATAGGTACAAGTGACATGTACGAATATGCAGCAACCGCGATAGGTCCGAGTAACCTTGTCTGTCCGAGCTTACCTGCAAGGAAAATTGATGTAGGGCCGTCAGCACCACCGATAATGGAGATGGCTGCGGCAGCCTTATCATTAAAGTCTACAAGACCTGTCTGGTTAATAAGAAGTGCTCCGAAGTATGCTGCAAAGATACCGAACTGAGCAGCTGCTCCGAGTAAAAAGCTCTTGGGGTTGGCAATAAGGGGACCGAAGTCTGTCATTGCACCAACACCGAGGAAAATAAGTGAAGGCAAAATAGCCCACTCATCCAAAATATAGAAGTAGTACAAAAGTCCACCACCATGTCCGCCCTCGCTGAACGGTCTCATAATATCGGGATAGATATTAACGAGAAGCATACCGAATGCGATGGGAACCAACAACAACGGTTCGAACTCATGACGGATAGCCAGATAAAGGAAGAAACAAGCAACCAAAATCATGGCGTAGTTACCGACAGTCAAGTTGAAGAACGCTGTCTGATGGAGGAGATTGTCTACTGTATTAATTACGTATTCCATCTTTAAAATCTCCTATCTAAAGAAATGTGAATTAGTTAAGTGTTGCAAGAAGTGCACCTGCTTCTATTGCATCGCCAACGTTAACTTCGATACTTGCTACTGTTCCGTCCTGAGGAGCTACTACAGGGATTTCCATCTTCATGGCTTCGATGGTAATAACTGCATCACCCTTCTTAACTGTATCGCCTACTTTTGTATCAAGTTTGAATACCTTGCCTGCTGCACCTGCTTCTACTCTGATAGAACCTGCTGCGCCGCTTGCCTTGGGAGCTGCTGCGGGAGCTGCAGCTGCAGGAGCTGCCTTGGGAGCTGCTTTCTTTACGGGAGCTGCTACAGCGCCTGTAGAAGCTCCTTCTTCTACTGTTACATCATAAACATTGCCGTTAACGGTAATTGTATAATTTTTCATAATTACTTCCTCCTAATACTGGGCATTCTGCCACTTTTTCGATTGAGATTTTCTAATGCTTCTGACAACAAATCCGTCTGTGGATGAATTGCCTTCGTATGCTGCGATTGCTGCGGAGATTACTGCAACAAGCTCTGTATCGTCAACAAGCTCGCCTTCTTCTTTCTCAACAATGTTAGCAATTGTCTTTTCAACAGAAGTTTCTGTGGAAACTGCCTGCTTCTTGGCTTTCTTTTCTGCGCTCTTTTTCTGAATCTTGGGAATGATTCCGAAAAGATAAATGATAAACATGATTAAAATAAGTACGCAGAATACCGATCCCATACCAAGTAAAGTGTTAAGACCGGCCTTTGTCATTGCCTCGCCCATAGAATATACGGGAGAAAATGTGATGTCTGTAATATTAAGGTTTGTATCGTAAGTAATGTTCATATTTACATTACGTACACCGAAAACAAGGGGAATGCTTGCCTTGTAACCGTTCTTATCCTGCTTGAGGTTAAGATCGGAAACATATCCGACAAACTCACCGAGATTTTCATCCAAAGCAACTTTGCAGGAATTAACTGCAGCTGCATAGACACTCTGTGAAGCAAAAGACAAATTGTCTTCGCTGAAAGCATCAACCTTAATTTCGTAATCTTCTTCGCTTAAGTTGATAAGAGAATCCTTGTCGTTTTCTTTTACAATATCTGTAATAAGAACTTCTCTGTTCTTCTCTACTGTTTCGATAACCGAAGAAGAAATCGGAGCTTTACCGCATCCGGCAAATGCAAACATCGCAGAAAGACCGAGGCATAAGAATAATGTTTTTAATTTCTTCATAGCCGAATTTCCTTTCTTTGATTAAATGATGCCGTGCTTTTTAGCAGGACGATCCTCTCTTTTTGTGTATAACATTTCGAATGCACCGATGATGTACTTTCTTGCATCTGCGGGATTGATGATGTAATCAACATATCCTCTCTTTGCAGCTGAAGCACATGAGTTCTGAAGTGCATCGTATTCTTTTGCCTTGGCATCAATAACGTCGCTTCCTTCGCCTGCATACATAATCTGTGCAGCACTCTTGGAATCGATGGCACCGATCTTCGCATTTTCAAAAGCAAAAGTAATATCTGCGCCGATAGCCTTGGAGTTCATTACTGCGTAAGCAGAACCAAGTGCTTTCTCTGCGATAACGTTAACCTTCGCAACAGTGCTGTTGGCAAAAGCGTATGTAAGCTTTGCAGATGCTCTTGCGATTCTCTTTTCAGAGCACTTGCAAGCCTTGAATCCTGTGATATTTGTAAGTGAAAGAACGGGGATTGAGAAAGCATCACAGAAATTGATGAATTCTGCAGCCTTTACACAACCTTCAGCCGAAAGCTTGTCACCGAGTTCCTCTGCAACCTTGCCTTCTTCATCGTAAACAACGCTTCTGTTGCCTACGCATCCGATTGTATTGCCGTTCAACTTAATGAATCCGCAAACCATGTTTTTTGCATATGCGCTCTTAACCTCGATGAAGTTGTAATCATCGGCAAGATCCGAAAATGCAAGCTTTGCATCCTTGTAAGAAGTTCCAATAGCGTTTGATGCTCTGTTAAGATCATCTGTGCATTCTACATATTCTGCTTCTTCCTCGTTGTTTGCGGGAAGGAAAGAGATGAGCTCTCTCATTGAAGCGAGGATTTCATCCTGAGTACCTGTGAAATCAACGATTCCGCTTTCTTCTGACTGGAATTTTGCGGAAGCTGTATCACACTTGTCTGTTGAGTTGCCGTCAAGTGTGTTGGGAGAATTAACAAAAAGTTTTGCCTTCTCGCTTTCCATGAATGTGAAATCGGTAAGTGAGGGGATAAGTGCAAGTCCGCCGCCACAATTTCCGAAAACAGCAGTAATCTGAGGAATAACACCTGAAGCAAGTGTCTGTTTCATATAAAGTTCACCCAAAGCGTTTAAAGCGTCGGTTGCCTCCTGAAGTCTTAAACCGCAGGAATCGATTAATCCGATTACAGGCGCACCCATCTTCATCGCCATGTCATAAAGGTTGCAAATCTTCTTTGCATGCATTTCGCCGATACTTCCGTTTAAAACCGAAGTGTCCTGAGCGTACACATACACAAGAGAGTCATTGATAACACCGTATCCGGTTATACAACCGTCTGAAGGGGTATCAATTTGCTTGAGATTGAAATCAGTTGCTCTTGCGGAAACTAAAGCGCCGATTTCAACAAAGCTGTTTTCATCAAGGAGAGCATTAATTCTCTCTCTTGCAGCAGAACTGGTACTCATAAGTACTACCTCCTATATATATTTAATTTGTACATTATTCAGGCGTGAGGCTTTATGAAAACCCAAAATCACGCAAATATTATCATATCACAAATTTGTCAATTAAAGCAATAAATTATATTTATATAGGAATTCAAAAATAAATAATCTTTTTGTTCTTAACCGCCCTTTTATATAAATAATCAACAAAAAAAAGGATTTCCCTTATTGGAAACCCCTTTAAATCTCAACTGTTTCTTTGTCTTCTTCCTCGTTTTTTTCATCCTTGTCGACATTGTAATTTAGTTCCGTCTCTGCCTGAGTTCGG
Source organism: Lachnospiraceae bacterium UBA3802 (assembly GCA_002369155.1). Taxonomy (GTDB): domain Bacteria; phylum Bacillota; class Clostridia; order Lachnospirales; family Lachnospiraceae; genus UBA3766. The sequence continues at coordinate 4,099 of DFEM01000166.1, forward strand.
AAATCTTCAATCATGTCGATGCTTATCTGAGGCAGATCCTCAATCGAATCGACGTTAAATGCACGAAGGAACTGCTCGCTGGTACCGAAAAGCAAAGGCTTTCCGGGAGCATCAAGTCTTCCGAGTTCTTTGATAAGCCCGAACTCCAATAGTTTGTTGATACCGAAATCAGAATTCACTCCTCTTATCTTCTCAACATCGGTACGAGTAACGGGTTGCTTGTAAGCGATGATTGAAAGAGTCTCAAGTACCGAATCGGATAAAACATTCTTCTTCGGAGCCGAAGCTATCTTAATCAGATCATCATAATACTCATCCTTTGTACGAAGCTGAACATTGCCTTCAAGTGATACTATCTGTATGCCTCTTTCTTTGGATGCATAATAAACTTTCATCTCATCGATGATTTCTTTTATTGTGTTTTCTTCTTCGCCGAGAGCCTCTGCGATTTCTTTAATCGCCACGCTCTCTCCCATGGCAAAAAGTATTCCTTCGATTTTACCCTGTATTGCTTTACGATCCATATCTTACTCCCACGACCGTTTTAGTTTACATAATTCTTGTCTGTCATTTAACCAAAAATTTAAATGGTTATGCTTTCTTCAATCGGCTTTTTAAGTTCAATGTCAATGTCTCCGAAAATCTCACTCTGTTTAACCTCGACATTTCCGGTCTTGATTAATTCAAGTATAACAAGGAATGTAACAATCACATCCATCTTGCTCTTTTGGCCTGACAATAGATTCCTGAAAGAACATCTTTTATGAGATGTGATATATCCCGCGATATAATCCTGTTTTTGATTTATGTCAACCTCTTCTTTTTCAATCTTTCCGAAATTTGATCTTATCGGGTCGACTTTGTCTTCTATTCTCTTAAGGCACGCATTGAATATCTCGTTAAGACTTATTAACGTTGTATCTCCGAGAAGTTCCTCATAATCAATCGGCGCCTTGTAGTTTTTAACTTCATCAGGAATCGTCGGATTCTTGTAAAGATATTTCTCGCCGTCAATCTGCATGTCTTTTAATTCATAAGACATATATTTGTACATTTTGTATTCCAAAAGTTTTTGAACTAGTTCTGCTCTCGGGTCTTCCTCCTCGCCCTCCTCGTTCTCCACTTTCGGAAGAAGCATCTTGCATTTGATATCAAGGAGAGTCGCGGCCATAACCATGAACTCGCTCACGGTATTAAGATCGTCCTTTGGCAATTCTTTGACATATTCAAGATACTGCCTGGTAATCTCGACAATCGGAATATCGTAAATATCGACTTTATTCTTTTCGATAAGGTGTAAAAGTAAATCGAGCGGTCCCTCGAATACTTCCAGTTTAACGGGTATTGCCATTATTTCTCCAAATCACTTTTCTTTGAATCAAGTGTAATGAATATAAGTTCGCCGGGATCAAAAAGTCTAAGCGGCAGAGTATGGAAACCTATACCGCAGCTTACTATAAAACGAATCACAGCATTTTTGCTTGAAACATATGAATCCGCATAACGGACATATTTGCCTTTATCATCATACACGCCGCCGGAGTATTTAGGGAATAATCTTATTCCCGGGTGAGCGACTCCCTGTAAAAGAGGAAGTCTTATAAGTCCTCCGTG
>DFEM01000179.1:0-8153 GCA_002369155.1 Lachnospiraceae bacterium UBA3802
GTCAGCAGGGCCAGCAAGGACAGCAAGGCCAGCAGGGACAGCAGGGCCAGCAAGGACAGCAGGGTCAGCAAGGCCAGCAAGGACAGCAAGGACAGCAGGGTCAGCAGGGTCAGCAAGGACAGCAGGGTCAGCAAGGTCAGCAGGGACAGCAGGGACAGCAGGGCCAACAGGGACAGCAGGGTCAGCAAGGACAGCAGGGCCAGCAGGGTCAGCAGGGACAGCAGGGCCAGCAGGGTCAGCAAGGTCAGCAAGGACAGCAAGGACAGGGCGAAGGTGAAGGTGAAGGTCAGGGCGGCCAGCAGGGCGGTCAGCAAAGCGGCAACGGCGGTGGCGGAGGCTGGGATACAGGCTCCAAAGTCGGAAAAGAATCACCTTTCGTGGGAGATGACGGTGAAGAACAGATTATGATTCCCGAAAACTGGGATCCTAACGAATACATTACCGGTCAGGCCAACAAAGAAGGCGAATCAAAGATGTCTGAGTCAGACAATGCAAATGCATGGTCCGGCGAGAAAAAGAATTACAACGAAGTTGTCGGTGATTACACCAAACAGGCATATGATAATATGAATCAGAGTCAGATCCCCGATACCATGAAGGATTTGGTTAAAGATTATTTCTCGGATTTAAATTAAATGATTGAAAGGATAATAAAATGAACGCAAGTGAACAGGAATTGAAGATTATGATTACCAAAATGAATGATGCCGAAAATGAAATCGGAAAGGCAATCATAGGTCAGAAGGAAGTAATCAGACAGGTATTACTGTCGCTGATTGCTGGAGGCAACGTTCTTCTCGAAGGTGTTCCCGGACTTGGAAAGACTCAGCTTGTAAAAGCTTTGTCTCAGGTGTGCGACCTTGAATTCTCCAGAATTCAATTTACACCCGATTTGATGCCCGCGGATGTTACCGGTACTGATATTATCGTAAAGAAAGAAGGAAGAAACGAATTTGAATTCCAGGCAGGTCCCGTATTTGCCAACCTTCTTCTTGCAGATGAAATCAACCGTGCCACACCCAAGACTCAGTCGGCACTTTTGGAAGCCATGCAGGAACATACCGTAACTGTAGGTAACAACACATATCCGTTACCTGAACCTTTTATGGTACTTGCTACACAAAACCCCATAGAGAACGAAGGTACATATCCTCTTCCCGAAGCTCAGCTCGACCGTTTCCTTTTTAAGATTCAGGTTGATTTCCCTACATTTGCGGAATTAAAGAAGATCATGGACATCACCGTTACCAACAATCAGGTAGAATTAAATGCCATTTTAAGCGGTGACGATATCATGAATATAAGACAATATGTCAATGAAATTCCTATGGCTGAAGAAGTGGAAGCATTTGCTCTTCGTCTTGTAATCGGCACTCATCCGGAAGTTCCCGGCGCCAATGAGATTGCAAAGAAATACATTGCGTGCGGAGCATCGCCCAGAGCGGCACAGGCTATTTTTAAAACAGCCAAGGCAAAAGCAATGCTCGAAGGAAGATACAATGTTTCATTTGCCGACGTTGAAAGCGTGGCACTTCCCGCACTTCGCCACAGAGTAACCCTTTCCTTCGAGGCTCTGGCAGAGGGCATTACCACAGACCAGATAGTAAAGAAGATTATATCCAGCATTCCCAAGGAATAAATAAATGGAACAGATATTTAACAGCGAATTCTATGAAAAACTGCATACACTTCGCATGAGTATCGCTCTGACTATCGCCAGCGGACAGGCCGGAGGAAGAAAGAGTAATTCCAAAGGTAACAGTGTTGAGTTTTCCGATTTCAGGGAATACATGCTCGGCGATGACATAAGAAGAATCGATTGGAATGCATACGGTCGTTTTGACAGACTCTTCGTCAAACTGTTCATGGAAGAAAAGGAAGGTGTTTTCCAGATATTTTTGGATTGCAGCGAATCCATGAAATTCGGCGAAAAATCAAAGGAAGTCTGTGCGAAGAGAATAGCGGGAGCGTTAAGTTACATCGTTCTTGAAAACGGAGACAGACTTTTTATCAATACGTTAAGAGACAATCATGTATTAACGGCCGGCTCTTATTCGGGCATGCAGTCTTTTATCAGAACCATAAAATTTATCGAAGAAGCGCCGATGGGCGGATCGAACGATCTGTTTAAGAGCGTAAAGGAAAAAGAGTTCAAAAACCGAGGTCTTTCATTTCTCATTACCGACGGATATACGGACGATTTGGACGATACGATAAAGTATTTAAAGTACAAAAAACAGGACGTTGTCCTGATTCACGTGCTTTCTGAGGAAGAATTAAATCCCAGATACGAAGGTACACTTAATCTCATAGATTCCGAAGATAACGGAGATTTGAGAGTTTCGTTTAATGCCACTGCGATTAAGACTTACAAGGATTCTTTGAACAAATTCTTAACCGAAACGGAGAATCTTTGCAAGAAATATGCGGTAACTTATATCAGGGTTAATTCATCCGATTCATGCGACAGTCTGTTTTTCTCGTCGCTTGCAAAACTGGCTAAAAAGGTTTAGGAAAATATAAATGAAATTCACTCATTTATGGCCGCTGGCATTTGTTTTACTGGTTCCTGTCATCATCATTATGTATATGATGAAGCAAAAGGCCAAGGAACAGAAAGTATCATCCCTCTATCTTTGGAGCGAGATGATTAAAAATGACAGAGCCAATACACCATGGGAAAAATTAAAAAAGAACTGGCTTATGATCCTGCAGATTATAACACTCCTTGTGCTTATTGCGGCACTTACGAGTCCCTATTTTCTGTCAGGTCTTGTTTCTTCGGGCAAAGCCTGCGTTGTCATTGATACATCGGCAAGCATGAATTTTATGTATGATGACAATCAGACAAGACTTGATAAGGCCAAAGAAGAAGCTTTAAGCTATGTCAGAAAACTTAAAAACGGAACGGAAATATCTCTTATCACATCGGATAAAAGCGCTGTTTTGTTAAACGGTAAATCACAAAACAAAAATGAGATTATCGAGCAGATAAAGAATCTCGAAGCATCCAATTATCCCGGTGATGCATCGGAAGGTGTATCAATGGCTAAGGCACTCGCCCTTGATTCCAAAGGACTGCAGACACTTGTAATCACGGATTCGAGTATTGATATTGAGAATCTCGATGCGATGGTAGTGGATGTTTATTCCGATATGCCCAACGTAGCAGTGGAATATGTAAGCCACGGTTTTAAGGAAAGCGAACTTGATGTACTTGTCAAAGTTACCAATTTCAGCGAAGAAGCCGTAAAAAGAGATGTTTCTCTCTATCAGGGCGAAAATCTTATAGTGACTAAGGAAGTCGAGATAGAGGCCAATTCTTCGGAAGTTGTTTATTTTGAAGATGTTGATCTTAACGGAAGCGTATATTTTGCTCAGGTTTCCGGCAAAGATGCATGCGATGAAGACAATATAAGCTATGATGTTTTGTCAGACGGAACCGAAAGAAAAGTGCTTCTTATGACAAGAGCTAATGTTTATCTGGAAAAAGCACTTAACTTAATACCCGGTATAGCTGTAACCAAATCTGAAGATATTTCCAGTATCGAAGACTTTGCAAAGCAGGAATTCGATCTTTATATTTTTGACAGCCTGGTTCCGGATAAGCTTCCCAAGCAGGGCAATATTATAATGTTTGGCTGCGAATGCGAAGAGATAACACAGATAGATGATTTTATCGCAGACGGAAGAATTATTCACGGTCTTGAAAGCAATACCACTAAATATCTCGACGGATTGTCATTCGGCGTAGCAAATACCTATTCATATAAGGTTCCCGATTATGCAACACCTTTCCTTGCTACCAACGGAGTAGGAGAGGAGGAAGCAAATGTAGCGTTTATCGGAGAAAAACAGGGCAGAACTTTTGCAATGATCGGATTTGATCTGCATAATTCCGATTTCCCTCTTTATATGGAATACCCGCTCCTTATGTATAATCTCGTTAATGAGTGTGTAAGCGGCGGAATAATATCCAATTACGTATATTCAAGCGGTGAAGCCGTTGCAGTCAATGCGAATATTGAGGGCGCACTTCCCACCGTTGTAAAGCCGAGCGGTGAAATAGCCGAACTGACGGACTACCGTTATAATTATTCCGATACAAAGGAATACGGAGTTTACTCGATAAATCAGGTTGTCAAAGATAATGAGGAGACGAGTACATTCGCTGTAAATTATCCCATATCGGAAAGTAAGATAGATACGCACCCTTCACTTATCAGTTCACTTAACGAAAATGTCGTAACAGAAGTAAAGGGTATATTTAACCTTCGTAATTTCATCATTGTTCTGTCACTGATACTGCTTGCACTTGAGTGGATATTCAGTCTCAGAAAATAGCTGAGAGGAAAAAAGATGTCGATTTCATTCGAAAACCCATGGTATCTTTTGCTGATACCCGTGGTTGCGCTGTTTTTGATAATTACACAGCGTTTTATGTTTACAAGAGAAAAAGGCAGTAAGATAGGTCAGATAGTAATAAGATCCATACTGTTTCTGGCGCTTATTTTGGCGCTTGCGGGATTCAGTGTTAAATTTACGGGAAGAAAAACCACTACGGTTTATCTTTTGGATGTATCGGATTCCGTAAGAGACAGCAAACAGGACCTTATCAATTTCGTTAACGAATCGGCCAAGTATAAGAAAAAGAACGATCAGGTTGTGGTTATTGCATTCGGTGAGAATGCGAAAATGGAGCAGTTTGCATCTGAAAACCTGGCTTTTTCCGGATTCCAGACAGATGTCAACACAGGTGCCACCAACCTTGAAGATGCCGTTAAAGTTGCCATAGCCGAATTGCCCAAGGATACTGCCGGAAGAGTAGTGCTTATTACTGACGGTAACGAGAATGAAGGTACTTTAAAAAGTGCCGCAGCGGAAGTCATAGCAAGCGGCTGTACTTTTGAGATTAAAAAGATTGAAGAAAACATCTCGGACGAAGTATACGTATCCGATATGTCCATTCCCACGGAAGTAGGAATCGGAGAAAAATTCAACATTGAAGTTGAAGTTGAAAGTAACGTGGCCTGCGACGCAACCGTTAAACTTTATGCCGGACGTACATTGAAAGGCGAACAGGAAGTACATCTTCAAAAGGGTACCAACCAGCTTATCTTTTCCGATACTCAGTCGGATGAAGGTCTCAAGACATATAAAGTCGTAGTAGAGGCACAAAAGGATACAATCTCCGTAAACAACGAATTTTCTTCGTATACAAATATCGAGACACAGCTTCCTCTTCTTATAGTCGAAGGAAAAGAAGGCAATGCCAAAAACTATAAGAAAATAATGGATTCCATCGATGTAACATACAATGTGTCAACGCCCGGAACAGTGCCTGTTGATATGCCGACCCTTATGCAGTATTCCGCAGTTGTTCTTGTGGATGTTTTTGAAGCTGATTTAAGAGAAGGATTCCTTGATGTCCTCAATGAATATGTAAAAAACAACGGCGGCGGACTTATCATAACCGGCGGTTCTTCTTCATATGCTCTCGGCGGATACAGAGATACGATTCTTGAAGACATGTCTCCCGTATATATGGATTTAAGAGGAGAAAACGAGATTCCTTCAATGGCCATGGCCATGGTAATCGACCATTCGGGTTCCATGGATGTAAGCGACGGAATCGAATCATATCTTGATCTGGCCAAAAAATCCGCTGCTGCGGCAGTTGATTATTTAAGACCGGAAGATTATGTAGAAGTAATAGCATTTGATGATGCTTATTCAAGAGTGGTTCCTCTTCAAAATGTTGAAGATCCAAAAGATGTTCAAAGTAAGATTTATTCGATTCCCTCCGGCGGCGGTACAAGCATTTATCCCGCACTTGAGGCAGCCGTAAAAGATATTAACGGCTGTAATGCGATGATTAAACATATCATCCTCCTTACAGACGGACAGGATTACAATACCGATTACGATCAGCTTATGGATATCATGAACAGAGCAGGAATTACTTTATCCTGTGTAGCTGTCGGATCCGGATGCAATGATGTACTTTTAAATGACCTTGCAACAAAGGGCGGCGGAAGAATCTTTTATTCGGACGGAACATCTGACCTTCCGAGAATCTTTGCGCAGGAAGTATTCCTTGCTTCCAATACATATCTTGTTAACGAAGTATTTACGCCCAATTTGACAAGCAACGACAAGATTATAAGAGAAGTACCCATGGACGGATATATGCCTCAGCTTTACGGATATGTGGCTACGTCCAAAAAGGAGAGATCGATTCAGCTTCTAGATTCTTTCCAGCACGATCCCATACTGGCATACTGGCAGTACGGACTCGGAAAGACCGTTGCATGGACTTCGGATGTATCGGGCGAATGGTCCGCTGAATATTCGACCTGGGACAATACGCCTCTTTTATGGCATAATATCATAAAGCTTGTTTCGGAAGACAACGGCATGGAAGGAACATATGCCAATGTCGAACAAAACGGAAACAAGGCAACGGTAACATATACAACGGATGAATATTCCGCGGACACCAAAGTTGTTGCCATAGTATATGATGAAGAGGGAAACCCCAAAGAAATAGAACTCGATCCCAAGAAGCCCGGTGTTTATGAAGCACAGATTGATACAAAAGACACCGGTATTTATACGATAAACGTACAGCAGCGTGACAAAGATGAAATAGTAAGTTCAATCAATACGGCAGCTATTATGCAGTATTCACTTGAATACAGATTCTATCCGGAAAACACTCTTCTTGAGGAATTTGCGGCAAGCTCCGGCGGTGTATTTATCGACAAGCCGGATGAGGTATTCAAACACAATCCCGAATTTGTAAAAGCAAGATTCAATTTGTGGCTGCCGCTTCTTATTGTCTCAGCGCTTTTATTCCTTTATGACATAGCGGTAAGACGTTTCCATATTTCGTTTGCTTTTGTTGACAGGATGGCTGCAAACAGAGCCAAGAAAAAGCAGATAAACGAGGAGAAGAAGAGAAAGGAAGAGGCGGATGTAATAAAGCAGGATACTGTTTCGGTAAAGATGAAGGACGAACCCAAATCCGAAATCATATCGGCTGCCACAACCAAGAAGAAATCTTCGCCTGATACGGCAAACAATAAGGGAAAAGTCAGACAGTATGTAAAGAGTACTCCTTTGACATATCCCGAAAGAACCGAAGCCAAGACAGAGCAGAGCAAGTCTGTGACATCATTCTCTTCGCTTAAAAAACCTACGGAAACTCCTTCACAAAATACTGCAAAGACTGTAGTATATGAAAGAAAAGATACTCCTCCCGTTAATAAGAGCCCTTATATTCAGCCAAACCAGAAAGACAAAGCAGCCATTGATGCTTCGAAAAAGGGCAGTGTAACAGGTGCGGGTGTAAAGACCAGAGAATGGGTAAGAGACGAGTAGAGAGGTTAGATCGTGGTACTTTTAGACAATATTAAAACAGAACTTTTATCGCTTAAGGACAATCTTTCACAAGTTAAGGCGTCTTGTGACATAGCCAGAAAAGAAGAAAGAGTCCTTGAGATAGAAAGAGAGATGCAGGAGCCGACATTCTGGAATGATGTCGATCGTGCCAACAAACTCTCCACCGAATGCAAACTCTTTAAGCAGTCGATTGATGATGTAAAACATCTTGAGAATCAGTACAATGACATACTTGATCTTATTGAAATAGCCGGTGACGAAGAAGGAATGGAAGACGATATTGCCGCCGAGTTTGAGGAGTTTAAATCCAAGCTTGAAGACATGAGAATATCCATGCTTCTTTCGGGTGAGCATGACGGATGCAATGCGATTTTAAGACTGAATGCGGGTGCAGGCGGAACGGAGAGCTGCGACTGGGTAAGCATTCTTTACAGAATGTATACAAGATGGGCTGAAAAGAAAGGCTTCCAGGTAGAGGTACTCGATTATCTCGAAGGAGATGAAGCAGGCATCAAATCAGTGGCATGGCAGGTAAACGGTCCAAATGCATACGGATATTTAAAGGGCGAAAAAGGAGTACACAGACTTGTAAGAATTTCTCCTTTCAACGCACAGGGCAAAAGACAGACTTCTTTTGCTTCACTTGATGTAATGCCCGAACTTGAAGATGACAACGAGGTTGAAATCAATCCGGATGATTTGAAAATCGATACATACAGATCGTCCGGTGCCGGCGGACAGCATATCAA
>DFEM01000179.1:8195-16166 GCA_002369155.1 Lachnospiraceae bacterium UBA3802
GGACAGCATATCAACAAGACTTCATCGGCTGTAAGAATTACTCACATTCCCACAGGAGTTGTAGTACAGTGTCAGAATGAAAGAAGCCAGTTCCAGAACAAAGACAAAGCAATGCAGATGTTAAAGGCAAAACTTTTGATTTTGATGGAAGAAGCCAATGCGGCAAAGCTTGACGATATTAGAGGCGAAGTGCTTGAAAACGGATTCGGAAGTCAGATAAGATCGTATGTTTTACAGCCATATACAATGGTAAAAGATTTGCGCACCAATGAAGAATCGGGCAATGCGGCCGCAGTGCTCGACGGCGATCTGGATCCTTTTATCAATGCTTATCTTAAATGGAAGAGTCTTGGAAATTAGAATTTTCTTTCACATAATTTTCGCAGAGGTTCTCATAAAAATATGCATAAGATGTGTATGCATAGGGAACCACCCACAAAAGACCGATACCGAATGAAAGAAATCCCAAAAGGTAAAGAGGGATAAAAGATATCTGCAAACCGATATACTTGAAGAAATTTTTACGGTTCATAAGACTTAATGTCATTACAAGAATCATCGGAAATCTCATGTCGGGATAATCGCAGATGACGAAATAAATCGGTGCTAAGTAGCATTCGATTAAATACATAATAATATTTGCTGTCAAAAGCAGACCGAAACTTACAAGCAGACTTTGATAAGTATCAGCGGAAAAGAAGAAAACATATACGAGGTAGGGAAGCTGCAAAACAAGGCTTATTAACGTAAGCATAAAAGAAGCGGCTATAATGACCTCGGTCGATTTTCTGAATCCCGCAAAGATATCCAAGGGGTTTGCTTTTTTGGTTGTTACAAATGAAAGAAAATAACGTGTGATTCCGTAGCGGATAAGTCCGAATACGGAATTGATTGCTATAAACAAGGCGATATAAAAGATAAATGCAAACAAATCCCTGCCGAGAACGCCAAGCTGCATTAAAAATTCAAAAGTGTTTCTCGTACTGAAAAAAAAGAAGGTAACAAGACAGGGGATTAACATATTCCCAAGGAGTCTCTCTCTTGCATAACTTCTTATTTCACGATTGGTTCTGTTCTTTTTGATATAGTCCGACATTTATTTATCCTTTATTTTTTCAAGTCTATGGTTGAGCCTTTTACGGCATCTTCAAGAATTGCCTTAAGCTGTTTCTGATAAGGCTGCTCTTCATTGGAGTAGGATATTTTTGTATTGGTAACTCCGCCGCTTACATAAACCCTTCCGCATTCGGGGCATACCGATGTTTTAAGCGATACGCTCGCCTGGATAACCTTACCGTTGTTTTGTTCGGCTTTGGCATAAGCATTTGAAACATGCTCCATCTCGTGAGCCATGACTCTTGTGGAAGCGGCTTCGGGAGAGATGTGTGACGCTGATTTAAAGGATACCATTTCATCAGAACCGTCTTTGTATTTACGGTTTTTGCATGTCTGGCATTCTGTGGCGCCTTGAGTTTTGCCTGATTTTTCTATCCCTCTTTCGCCGTTTTCTTTTTCAACGCCCATGGCATCATTAACAGCACCCGTCGAGGTGCCGTAATAAGTATTAAGATCGAAATTCGGATAGAAAGTGATACCGTTCATAATTATTCGCTTTGTTGACCGGAAAGCGTAATCCGTGTTTCATTAAGAAGCGTTTCGGTATATTCTTCCATTGTCATCCCGTAATAACTTTCCATAATGGAATTTATTTTGTTATGAACTGCGGGATCGTTTTGATATCTGTAAATCGTAAACGCCGTCATAGCCAGATTAAGTATTATTGCAAGCACTGCAATAACCGAGGCTGCCTGCGCAGCGAAGTGTCTGGTCTTAAGTCTTCCCTTTGAAAGATGGGAAAAAATCATTGCAATCGGCGAAAGTATAAAGGGAAGAAAAGGTATACCGAGTACTGCCGAAAGAAAAGATACTCCCGAAAAGGTAAGAGCGCGATATGCTGTTTTTGAATGTTTGACTTCGCTTTTTACATACTCCATTTGAGTAACTCCGGTAATTATTCGTATATTTGTAACTATTTATTATATCACAAAATCAATCTTTTGGAAATGTGATGTTAAGGTCGACATCGCCTTCGATACCGTCGACTTTTCCTTTATCGGAATACTGCCATACAGTGATTTCGTAAGGGAAGTAAATCTGTGTGTCATAAAGAGCAAACCATTTGTCGTAATCACCGAGTTTGTCAACTTCAACAAGTTTTGTGAAAGTGTGAAGGTTACCGTAAACGGCGGGAGTGTAGCCCGCGTTTTTGATGCTGTCCATAAATGCTATCGCACATTCGGTTCTGGATTCTTTGGACTGATTGTAACTTCTGGCTTTGTCATTGTATAAATCCTCGACATCGATTGCCACGGGGTAGGTGACATTGTAGCCTTCGATTGCGCTTAATACATATTCGGCTTCTTCTCTGGCTTCTGCGGGTGTTATGGCCTGTGTAAAGAAATAAACACCGACTTCGATGCCGGCATCTGTGGCACCTTTGATATTGGCTTCGAAATTCTCATCCGTTACAAGTTTGCCTGTTTCGTAGCCTCTTAAACCCAGACGAATCATTGCATATTTAACACCCGAGTCTGCGACTTTCTGCCAGTCTATATCGCCCTGAAATTTGGATACATCGATTCCTTTTTGGGATTTGGTTTCACCGTTGACTTTGTATTCGAGAAATCCTTCGTTGGCAATAATGTTTTCGTTTTGGAAATTGGCCTGAGGAATATCCTTGTTAATCTCGGCAAATTCATAATGGTTGGAATCGTAATATACGAAATATTCGGGATACATCTTTCTTAACATGCTGACGATCCCGTTGCTGTTTTCCGCTGTCTCTTTTAATTCGGCTCTGTATCCTGCGATGGCCTGTTCTGCGGCATCCTCTCTGTTGAGAGCCACGATTTCTTCAACCTCGCTTTCGGTATAGGTGACTACAGGTTCCTCTTCGGGTACTTCAAGGGAATCTTTGTATAATTTTATACATGTGTAAGCTATAAAAAGAGAAGAGAGTGTTATCAGGCTTAACATTACTATTGCCACTATGTAGCCTGCACTGCTTTTTCTTTTTTTCTTTTTCGGCATATCATTTAAAGTCTGTTTTTCATTCATGTTCATGTCCTCTTATACAGTTTGTTATCGAATGTTAATTTCATTATACCTTATAGTGCCTTTTTAATCAATTTTAGCCGTCTTTTCGAAAAATAAGGTGTTTATATTCAAAGTCTTTAAAAACGGGCTCTTTTGTGGTAAAATCTCTTTGTTTGAAATGAAAAATCGGAGGTTGTGATGGACGCTTACAAAAAAGAATTTATTGATTTTATGGTAGAGAGCAAAGTGCTCAAATTCGGTGATTTTACGTTAAAGAGCGGAAGAAAATCCCCTTTCTTCATGAATGCGGGTGCTTATGTAACAGGTTATCAGTTAAAGAAACTCGGCGAATATTATGCAAAAGCCATTCATGATGTATACGGAGATGATTTTGATGTTCTTTTCGGACCGGCATACAAGGGAATTCCCCTTTCGGTTACAACGGCAATTGCTTACAGCGAACTTTACGGAAAAGAGATAAGATACTGTTCAAACAGAAAAGAGATAAAAGATCACGGTGATACCGGTATTCTTCTCGGTTCCAAATTAAAGGACGGAGACAGAGTGGTTATTATCGAAGACGTTACCACATCCGGCAAATCCATAGAAGAGACATTCCCCATCATCAAGGCACAGGCAGATGTTACAATAGTCGGTCTTATCGTAAGCCTCAACAGAATGGAAAGAGGCCTTAACACGGAAAAATGCGCACTTGATGAGATTAAGGAAACTTACGGTATCAATACCGCTGCCATAGTATCAATGGCCGATGTTACCGAAGCTTTGTACAATAAAGAAGTAAACGGCGAAGTAATAATCGACGATACAATCAAGGCTGCGATTGACAAATACTACGAAGAATACGGAGCAAAATAAATCACATTAAAAAAGATATTCCGTTAATCAATTATAAAGAATGGGTCGGCAATGTTAAAACTTCCGAATACGAATTATAAATTCACGGACAAAAAAATATCGCCTTTTTCGGTGATGAGCATGGTTCTATCATCGATTTCTTTTGTTGCGCTTGTCGTATCTTTGATTATATCGTACAACACGGCAGGTCAGATAGATGAGCGCTTCGGATTGACGGCACTTCTTTGTGTGGTTTTCTCGCTCGTTTCGCTGGGACTTTCCATAAGAACTTATTTTCAAAAGAATGTCTATCATATTTTTTCGCATATCGGAATCGGTATTGCGGCAATTAATCTTGTTTATTTAATGTATGTATACGGAATCGGAATTATCGGATAACAAAGGAAGAAGAAATGACTGAAAGATACGAATTGGCAAAACAAAGAATAAATGAGTTGATAACGGAAGCAAGGGGACTGGATAAATTTGGTCCCTTTTTCGTTTTGACTGCAAAATACATATCGGGACTTACTGATATCTACGAGGATATAAAAGAAAACGGATTAATCGAAGGTAAGTCCCTTGAAGAATTAAGAAAGAGAAATGATTTTTTGTATGGTGAAATATATAAAGACAATTACAAAAAATCATATCTTAATCCTGATTATGCATATGAAACCTTAGGTGAAGCAGGCAAGGTTTTATGTGTCGTTTTCGCAGAAGTGTTTGGAATGATTCCTTATGTTTTCGAATGCGATATCGAAGAAATCGTCATTCGCATGGAACTTTTCCTTGAAGTGTACGGAAATATTAAAGAAGCAGAAGAAGTAAAGGCCGATGAACTTTGCGAGATCTTATATTTTTATGTGTTTGATTATACCGAAGACGAATCGTTAAAACGAATCGGCAAGCAGCTGACTTTAGATAATGCTTTTGCAAATAAAATAATAGATAATTATGACTTAAACGATGTAAGAACACTTTACGCTTTCGGTGAATATGTCGGAAAAAGCGAAGAGGAAACTTTCGAAGCGATTAAAGAACTTGACGAAGATACAATTGATTTAATGAGCAAAACTTTTACCGAAGGTTTTAAAAGAGGATTTGAGGTATCCAGGAAAGATTTATCAAAGAAGAAAACGGTAAATTTAAGATACAGACTCGGATTCGAGAAGGTAGTAAAAAAATCCATGGCTCAGTTTAGGAAAATGGGACTTGAGAGCGTGATTTACAGAGCGGGATACGACATCTTTTCAAGAGGCGGAATCTTTAAAGTGGGATATTACGGCGGTCTTGCCAATCCCCAGTTTGACGAAGATCACAAAGAAGATTTGTCTTTAATTATGGACGGACAGCTTGTGACAAGAAGAATCGAGGGCATAAAGGCGGCTTACGAAGAACTCAAAAAGGAAGCTTCGGAATATGCCGGTCCCGCATGCATGGAAATATTCGGAGAAGATTCTTTTGTTCCCACGGAATGCAAAAACGCCTTAAGATACGGTACGAAAAAACAGGATCTTATAAGAGACTTCAGAGAAAGAAGTTCAAAGATTACGAACGAATACATTAAGAGAGAAGAGAGATCGTTTGCCATTATCGCATGGCCTATTCCGGCAATCGGCAATTACAAAGAAATATTAAAAGAGATAATTACGGTAAATACGCTTCCGGTTGACAAATACGAGACCATTCAGCAGACACTTATCGATACGCTCGACAAAGCAGATTATATTCACATTGTGGGCGCAAACGGCAATAAAACAAATCTTTTTGTAAAACTTGCAGATTTGAAAGATCCCGCTAAAGAAACCAAATACGAAAACTGTCTTGCGGATGTGAACATTCCCGTCGGTGAAGTATTTACATCTCCTGTGCTTAAGGGAACCAAAGGAACCCTTCACGTCAAGGAAGTATTCTTAAACGACTTAAAGTTTTTGAACATAGAACTTGATATCGAAGACGGAAAGATTAAGGAATACACATGTACCAATTATGAAGACGAAAAGAAGAACAGGGAATTCGTAGAAGAAAACCTTCTTTTCCATCATCCGACGCTCCCCATGGGAGAAGCCGCAATCGGAACGAATACCTACGCATATGCATTGGCAAAGAAATATGATATTTTCAACAAGCTGCCGATTTTGATAGCTGAGAAAATGGGACCGCATTTTGCATTCGGAGATACATGCTATTCACAGGAAGAAAGCGTAAAGGTATTTAATCCCGACGGCAAGGAAATGATTGCCAAGGAAAACGGCGAACCCTATACCTACTGCCATACCGACATTACAATTCCCTATGATGAACTTGGGCTATTGGAAGCGGTCACATATGACGGTGAGAGAATAAAACTTCTTGAGAACGGCAGATTTGTACTTAAGGGCTGTGAGGAACTTAACACGCCGCTTGGATGATATTTTTTTGAGGCGTTTATGAGTATGAACAACAAAGAGGATAAAAAAGAATACTTTACCAGCGGGCAGCTTGCCAAGATGGCAAAGGTCTCTGTTCGAACCATCAGATTTTATGATACGGCCAATATCCTTAAGCCAAGCGTCGTTAATGATGAAACGGGAGCGAGATTATATGTCCGCGAGGATTTCTTAAAACTCGAGCAGATACTTCTTTACAAGTATCTTGGGTTTTCTTTGGATGAAATTAAGGAGCTTATGCTTAATTCCGATGACAAGAATTTCATGCTTGATTCCTTAAGGCTTCAGAATAAACTCGTGGATGATAAGATTGAGCAGATGCAGCTTGTCAAAAAAGCAATTAACGAAACGCTTAACGTTTACGAAAAAAACAAAAATATAGACTGGGATAAGATGCTCAAAATCACGGAACTTACCGGTATGGAGAATTCGCTTAACACGCAATACAGAAATTCCGGCAATATTTCCGCAAGAATAGAGCTTCACAAGAATTATTCGAATAATAAAAAGGGATGGTTTCCGTGGCTTTTTGAAGAAATCGGTTTTGATGAGTATATTTCCAAAATCAAATCAGCCGGGAAGAATGCGGGAGACAACGATTTAAAACAAAGCAGAATAACCGTTCTTGAAATAGGCTGCGGCAACGGAGCTTTCTGGAGAGAAAACATCAAGAAAATTCCGACAGATATGCATATAATTCTTTCCGACGTGTCTCTGGGAATGATTAATGATGCAAGAACGCTGCTCAAAAAAGAAGCAGGCAGGAGTGAAAAATTAAACAGAATCATTGATGAAAATTTTGAATTCAGGGAATTCAACGCCAACAGTATTCCGCTTAATGACGAATCGGTTGATATCGTAATAGCTAATCACATGCTCTTTTATTTTGACAAACCCGAGAAGGTTTTAAGCGAGATAAAAAGAGTGCTCAAAAAAGGTGGATTTATTTTCGCAAGCACTTACGGAAGCGAGCATATGAAAGAAATCACCGATCTTGTAAAAGAATTCGATGAGAGAATTGCTCTTGCGGCCAAAGACCTTTATCTTGTATTCGGACTTGAAAACGGAGAGAAGATTCTAAAAAAATATTTTTCGGATATTCGTAAAAATGTATATGACGACTTTCTTTTTGTGGATAAAGCGGAACCTTTGCTTGAATACATAATGTCCTGCCACGGAAATCAGCGTCGTTACATACCGGATCGGTACAAAGAATTCAAGGCATTTGTGGAAAAGAAAACAAAGAAAGGCTTCAAAATAACCAAAGATTCGGGATATTTTAAGGCCTTCAAGTAAAGAAATAAAGTTTTAAAACAACCTGTAAACAGGGACATCTTAAAACTTTATTTTATTTTTTTGAAAAAGTACTTGCACATTACGTAACGTCACCCTATATAATAATATCGTGGAGAAGGAAATAACGACAAATCATAATGACAAAGAATAATAAACCTTCATAATCACGGTTAATGCAAATAAAGATACAAATTGTATAGAGTGAGTTGCCGCAAGGCAGAAAGGAGTCTCAATGACTATTATAGTAACAGGCGGTGCAGGTTTTATCGGAAGCAACTTTATCTTCCATATG
>DFEM01000045.1 GCA_002369155.1 Lachnospiraceae bacterium UBA3802
TATGGAGTAGTATATCAGAAGAAAATAACAATTTATTCGATGGTATTATTGAATTATTCGGTACTGTAATTAGTCTTATAAAGAGCAATAACTACTCATTTGAGTTTGTAGGGCAGCTTGCATCGAATCATATTGATTCCAACAATAATCTATATATTCTTTCACTTATTAAGCCTATTTTTCTGGCATACAACGAAGTCCTTGCCGCCAATAATGAAATTGACTTTAGCGATATGATCAATAAAGCCACTGATTATGTTTCTACTGGAAAATACTATAATCCCTACAGATATGTAATCGTTGACGAGTATCAAGACATTTCAAAGGCCAGATTTAACTTACTTAGAGAACTCAGGAAATCCAGCTTTTACGAATTATTCTGCGTTGGCGATGACTGGCAAAGTATATATCGTTTTGCCGGGAGCGATATAAACTATATCGTTGATTTCGAAAAATACTGGGGTCCTACAGAAATAGGGCGAATAGAAACAACTTATCGTTTTACAAATTCACTGATTGATATCAGTTCCAATTTCATAATGAAAAACCCTCGTCAAATTAAGAAAAAAATCAAAGGAATGTCTAAAGATGAAAGATTTTCTCTTGGACTGATTAACGGTTTTACAATAAAAAACTCTATTAATTTCATGCTTGATTCTTTGGATGATCTGCCTAAGAATTCTTCTGTTTTCTTTATAGGAAGATATTCTTTTGATGTAGATCTTCTAAAGGACAATTCCGCATTTAATGTTTGGTACGACAATGTCAATTCAGAAATAAAAGTATCTTATTACAAGCGAAAAGACTTAAAAATGCAATTTCTGACTGCTCACAAATCAAAAGGATTGCAAGCAGACTATGTTTTTATCATAAATAACAAAAACTCTAAAATGGGATTCCCCAGTAAAATACATGACTCTTCTATTATGGATTTGCTCCTGGAAAAAGCCGAAGTTTACCCATATGCGGAAGAACGTCGACTGTTTTATGTTGCGTTGACCAGAGCTAAAACTAAAGTTTTTCTCTTAACCATAAATAACAAAGAATCTATTTTCGTAGAAGAATTAATAGAAAAATACGAAAAAGAATTAAATGATGATAAATTCACTTGCCCCGAATGCGGAGGAAGGCTTATCAAAAGGAGCGGTCCATACGGAGAATTCTTTGGATGCTCAAATTTTGGAAAAACAGGTTGTGAATATAAAAGAAAAATAAGCAAAAAATAAGCAATTTTGTATATCAAATATTTTTGATATATTTGCACTTAGGATATCCACTACATCCGTAAAATTGATTTCCGGCATACTGTCCTGATTTAGCTGTTCTAAGAACCAATTTGGATCCGCATTTAGGACATATGAGTTCTTCCTGCTTTTCTTCTTTTATAGCATTCTCCTTTTCAACTTTAAGGAATTCCTCATATTTCTTATAGTAATCTGACTTGTTAGGAACACTTCTAGCTAAATAGAATTCCGCTATCTCCCTCATATCTTTCTCAAAATACTCGGCTTCTTCGCTTTCTGATTCACATTTTTTTATGAAAGAAATCAGTTGATCAGCTCTAATTACTTTTTGTTTGATTTCCTTTTTTGCATACTTGTCATTCAAACATGATTTAGGGTTTGCAAGCACAACAATCGATTGATAATTCTTCTCAAAATTGTTAAGAAATAACTGTTTGGTAATAATATTACTTTTGCTTGCTTTTCTAACTTCTTTTAATACATTTAGGTGTCGTTCATTTTGTGTAATTGGCGAATAAATGCTTTCTTTGTATTTCTTGCCGTTTATTTCATATTTGCGAATAAACTGTCCATTGCTGTCTACCTCGATATCTCCTACGAGATTCTTGCATTCTAGAACGTAAATTTTCTTTCGGCATACAATAAGATAATCTATTTGAGCACTCAAGTCATCTTGTTCTAAATATATATCATGAAGGATATACATATCCAGCCCACTATTTTTAAGTTCGAAAGCAATATTCTTTTCACCCGCTTCACCATATGAGGCTAACTTGATTTGTTTATCTATTTCTGCCTTTATTGTTGGTGAAGCTTCTTCCGCTAATGAATTCATTTTTCTTATAAATTCACTAACATCACTATCTTCTTTTAAAAATACCGGTCCTATCTTTCTTTGAAATAATCCCATATCTTATCTATTTGCCTTTTCCTAATCTTTAATCTTTTTTATTGCAATAACATTCGTCCATTTTTCATTTTCTCTTCCAACTCGAACATCCGCTGAAACTCCGCTATCTATTATCTCAAAACCTTTTTCTTCTAATAAAGATTTTATTCTTTCCTCCGTAAAATCTATAAAAATCCTTTCTCCTCTTTGGGTAGTACCATCTCCATATTTGAATGAAGCATAAAAAATGCCATTATTCTTTAATGCCTTGTTGATCTTAGTCAATACTTCAGGAAACTCATTTTCATCAGCATGAAGTAAAGAAGCACATGCCCATACTCCATCAAACTCGTCTTTAAAACTCATTTCCTCAAAGCGAATCTGCCATACTTCTTGTCCGAGGAGTTCTGATGCTTTTTTACACATTTCCCTAGACGCATCGAAGGCCACTACAGAAAAGCCGCCTTGAATAAAAGCTTTACTGTCTCTTCCGCTTCCGCATCCAGCGTCGAGTATTCTTCCACCGTCAGGTATATACTTTAGAAAATGATTGCGCCACTCAGACATATCTGCATTTACAGAGTTTTCATAGAAAGTTTCAGCATTTTGATTATAATATTCAATATTCTGATTAATCATTTTTTCACCATAATTATTTTTTTATATTTCCTCAAGTCCAAGGCTCTTTAAATAATTATATGTGCCATCATAGTATTCCGGCAATCGTGTACTATCCTCCCAAAAACCAGTTGGTGTTTTATTGCTGTTTCCTTCCGGTACACATATAATCATTCCTGCTCTAGCACGCGTGAGTAACACTCTATAAGCATTTAACATATACTTAATTCGTTCATGTTTACTTTCACTGTCATCGACTATTTCGGACCACTCTGTATTTTTGCTAAACCTATAAAAATGCCACTTGCCATCCTCATATCTCATATCAGCATCCCACAACAAACAAGTATAATCCAACTCCAATCCTTGAACTTGTATTTCTGTTGCTGCATCTTCGAGATAATTCGAAGATCTGGTATCCATTTTATCTTCTAGAAACCAATGAACTGCATTATCATCATCGCTTTGTAATACATGAACTCCAAGTGGTTTGTATCGGGCTGATTCCTTGGTTATAAGCACACCTGTTCTTTCAGTTCCTCTAACCTTTTCGTGCAGCCATCTTCTCGCTTTTTCCATATTCCTCGTCAATACAATGGGATAATTATCCTTAATATCCCCATAAATAGATGCTGCATCCTTATCCATTGCAAGAAGAGAATGAACGAATGCAGATAGTTTTTCAGCACGATATGATCGTAATGAAACAGCCAAATGCAAATCATTTGAAAAGGTAACATTTTTATTGTCTTTCAAAAGTTCATTCACTTTTCCTTCTGCATATTCAGGTTCAGTAAGTTTTGGAGAAATGTATACCTTCCAATGCGGAAAATCCTCATTCAAAGACTTTATCCATTCCGAAATTCCTGCTTCTCCTGTATTGATTTCCTGACCTCCGCCAACAAGACACACTATCGTCGCCCAGTCTTCTCTCTGATCCAATGACCATATAAGAAAGGAGGCTTCTGATACGGGAAAATTGGGTACTTTCAGTTTATTACCATAAGTACCGCCTCTTTTTAAATAATCCGCCAATCTTTTATGAGTCCACGAACGCTGAGCCTCATCAAATATTGCCACATGTTCTACTTCTCCATATCCGGTGTTCTGAAGTTTTACTGCTTTTTCCGGATCTATTTCAAGAATTCCGTTTTCGACTGGATTTTTTATTTTTGCTAACATGTTGTCACGATAGCGATGAATTATCTGAATAAACTTTCCAACTTCACGACGGGAATCAGATAACTTTTTATCCTCTCCACGATCACGGCATTTTTTGTAATTGTCTTTAGCAAGCGCTTCATTCAGTACTGCAACTAAAGGACCATTTCCAGAAAGATAAACTGCCCCTTCATCTTGCAAAGGCTGATCTTCTCCTTGATATGTTTGTTTTACTGCAACATCAAGCCCAACTAATGTTTTACCTGCTCCGGGTACACCTGTAACAAAGCAAATGCTTTTCTCTTTGTTCTCTTTGCTTCTTTTAATCACTTCTAGAATATATGCAATAGTTCTGTCAGTCATCACCTTATCAGCTTCATGTCGCGTAATATCCTCAACCGAGTGATTTTCATAAAGTGCTCTCGCCGCTTCAATAATTGTGGGAGTCGGAGTATATGGACTTATTATCCAATTATCATTTACTTTCCCTTCGTTGGAGAATTCAAGGATAACTTTGTTTATTAATTGAGAAATACCTTTTTCATTAATCAATAAAGGATTCACAACCTTATCATCATAAACTGACGAACGTATAAATAAAGATGTATTATTATTCTTTTTCGAAACAAGGACCGGAACAATTACTCGATCAAAACTATACTTATGAAAATTCTTTAAGTCCAATGCATAGTCCAAGACTTGATCAACTTCTGCCTCTCCTACGATTTGTTCTCCAGTTTTAAATTCAAGACAAAAAACTATTCCATTGATAAGTAATACAACATCAATTCTCTTTCCTAAACGTGGAATATCATATTCAAAGATAATTTTGCCATCGGATTCTTTCCAAGGACTAAGTTCACTTTGTAATATTTCTATTTCCTTCATCCACGATTCTAACGTAGTAGTTTTAGCATCCCCATGATAATTATCACAAAGTACGCCAAAAATGGATTCTTTTTCTTTATTTAAAAATGTTGCAATATCACTGTTAAACAAACATCTCGGGTATTTGTTCATAAATAAATACTCCTTATAATCTGAATTAACAAATTATTTTACAAAATCAATAATATTCATCACTGAAGTTTACTATAATAATCCTTCAAATCCTGTTTCATCTGCGTTTCGATTGTTGCCAAATCCTCTTTCGATAACCTGGAGAATAAAGCATGATTCATTGAAATCACTCCCAAATCCTTTGAATAATACAAGAATCTTTTTCTCTCAAACTTTTCAAAAGGATTGGTAAGCATACTACGCTTAATAACATCTTTCTCTTTTAATGTTTCTTTGTTATATGGACAAGTTGCTCTGTCTACTGTAAGTCCTTTATCAATTCTATCCTGATAAAAAGCTATGTAATCCGAAAGAACATCTTCTATTTTGGCATCTCCAATGGAATTCATATATTTTATGAACGACAGCAAGAATGGCATCTTATAGGACAAAGAATAATCTCGCTCTGCCAGAAATTCAAAAAAATCTTCTTTTATTGTCTCATCGGTATGATCTTTTATACTTAATTCTATCTTGTACCTTTCCGCATCTTCTTGACTGAACATATAAATCAATTTTGATCCAAATTGAAATGTTGCCGAAGGAATAACTTTTCCCTTCTTTATCCAACTTATAATACTTCCCGTACTCACAAAATACTTTCGAGCTATTTGTTCTACACTTAAATAGTCGCTATACTTGGTATCAAAGGATTCTATGTCTACTTCAGTTATTCTTTCAACACGCTCTTTTAGACCGTCAATTTCAATAATATCTCCTTCATGATAATCATTTTTCGTAATAACTCCAAAGGGAACATACACAGAATTCTGAAAAATAGAATGAAGAGAACAAGCCTTAATGAAAGCTCCGTATTCATCAACAACATCAATTACAAAAACATTCTTCTTTGTATCAGTTCTTCGTAGTCCTCGTCCAATTTGTTGAAGATACAATACCTTCGATAAAGTAGGGCGAGCCATTACCAAAATTCCCAATTCAGGATAATCCCAACCTTCTGATATCATTTCACATGCACAAAGAAATCTATATGTTCCTTTCTTAAATTCTTGCATCACTTTTTGAGGATTCTTTGTCTTTCCTGTGTATGATATCGCAGATATCCCAGCGGCATTCAGAAGTTTTTCCATTTCTTCTGCGTGTCTCACATTTATACAAAATACAACGCCCTGCCTTCTCCCTGTATCGCCTTCGGTGAAGAATTGTTTCAAAACATCTGCTATCAATTCGTTTCTGGAAGAAACACGGATTGATTTTTCCAGATCAGCATTGACATAATCTTTTCCATTAAACCTCACATGACTTAAATCTATATTGGTTTCAATTCGAAAAACATTTGCTCTTGCAACGATTTCTTTTTCCATTGCCTCTTTAAGAGACAGGCCTGTATTATATGAGCCAAATACAGATTCAAGTTTCTTTTTATCAGGCCTTTGATCTGTAGCCGTAAGTCCAATTAGAAATTCTGGTTCAAAATATTGGATTACTCTCTTACTTATCGGAGCAACAGCGTGATGTGCTTCATCTACTACAATATAATTAAAATAATTCTGAGAATATTCATTATAGTGTTTAGCCATATACTGCATAGTAAACACTACTATATATTTCTCAATTTCACGTAATGAATTATGAATTCTTTCTTTCCAATCCGATACAATATTAGAACTTGGAGCAAGGATTAATATCCTAATATCATTTTTTCCCTTGCAATAATCCTTTAGATCCTCTTCTACTATTTTTGATTTTCCGCTCGCTGTAGGGAAAACACATAAGAAAGCACGAATTCCTTTATTTCTGTTTTCTTTTATTTTTTCCAGAGTTATTTCCTGATGTTCATAAAGTTTTACAGGTCGATCTGCAATTAACCCGTTTTCTTTAAAATCCGATGAATCCCTTCCCAAATACGAACGAATGTCATCCTCAATTCTTTCAGTAAAACCACAATCCTCAGAAGAAAAACGAAACATTTTCATTCCATTTTTCACGCAAGTATTTTGTTTTCTTAATTGTCTTCGGTATTTTTCGTATCCTATAATCTGCGGATGATGAAATTTAACTCCATTCTCCTCTATAGCAAAGTCTCCTCGATTTGTACGAACAACATAATCAAGAAAGAAATTATTTCCATTTTCATCCGTTATACAATATTCTCTATTTAAATATTTTACAGAATTTACCCCATATACATCAGTGAAATTCTTTTCAAATAATCTTTCTAATGGAGAAACCTCTGCTGAATTTTCCCTGTCTGCAACCGATACCGGATTCTTACAATTATTCTCTCTTCCTTCTGTCAGAAATGATTCAATCTCATCTCTATCTTCAGCCAAGAATCGAAAAACATACTTGTATCGATTCATATATTCATTTTGCTTATTAGTGATTTGATAATAAGGAATTGAATCCTTTGGCTTTTCAATCCGACAAATATCATAATCAATCAAAACAGCAGTTGAACCATTAACCCAAAAATCAGTATGACCACCATTGCCATACTTCACCTTTTCGACCATTTTGAAGTTTTGAAACATTTCAACTGCTTCGTACATAAAAAAACTCTATAATCAGTATAAAAACACAGGTCATATTTACCCATGTTTTAGAATCTTATACTAAAAATAATTCAACAAATACCTAATATAATTTGCTTCTTTGTTATTATAGCATAAATAAACCGTTTCAAATATGGCACTCTTATTATCTGTTCGATAGTTTATTCTTCGGTAGTGTTCACCGACGAATAAAACTCTTCCCCTGTTTCCAAACATACTGCCGCAAGTCTTCCTTCAGGTAAATATGCACCGCAGTCTATACCCAAATGGTTGTTTTTCTTATATACAAATCCCGGATTGGGATTGTTTTCAATCATTTGCGTGGGTGTATGACCGGTTATTACGATTTTGTCTTCATAATACTGTCTGTCATATTCAGCTCTTTTCCAGACCAAATCGTGAAGTGAATAATCTTCTATATCTTTATCCGGTTCGAAGTTGCAAAGGCCTGCATGCACCAGAAGATACTCTTTGCCGTTTACTTCCAATTCTTCATATATTGAAAAATCCTTGATAAACTCGATTACCTCTTCCTGCATTTCCACGCTTAAAGCTCTGAATTCATCAATTGTACTCTTGGCGCCGTTATACTGCCAGGTAACAAGATTCTCAAGTGTTTTAAAGTCGAGTTCTTCCAACGCTCTGTCTGTCACTTCTTTAAGAAGGAATGTAAGGCACTCTATTGCCATATACTCATGGTTTCCTACGAGACATATAGCATTTGGCATCTCCATGAGTTTAAGTAAAACCTTTATGGGATTGGGACCTCTATCGAGAACATCTCCGAGTACATACAATGTATCTTCATCTTTAAAATCTATCTTTTTTAATATCTCAAGGAACATATCATATTGACCATGAATGTCCGACATTACGTAAGTTGCTATTGTTTTATCCTCTCTTCCTGACTGTATTCTTTAATCAAATATTTTACCGCATTTAGTGCATATGTATCGCATTACAGTAAACCTCTGTCCCGGAATAACTCTTATCTTTTCCTCCACTAAAGGTTTAAATGGATTTAACGGATGTATCCTGGTTTTAGTTTTATATCTGTCCATTGTCAAAGCTCGTTCTTCATAATAAAACACACAATATGGGCTTTTGCACTTTGGACATATTATATCCTTACCGTTTTTTGTAATACCGGGATGATTGTCACTGTGCTGAACTCTGGAGCCTGACGATGGAGACGGCCAATAGTAGTTAAAAGCATAAACAACAACGCCAAAAATGAATATTCCAAACATCATTAAAAGAATAATTCCCATATAGACTACCTCTCTTTAAGATAAAACAACCTTCTTTAATCAATAATCTTCCCAATAATCATATGCATCATCGTAATCGTCGAAATCCTCACCCCACGCATCCTCTGCGTAATCATCTGGATCGTCATAATCTGCAGGATCGTAATTCAATTCGTTGTAGGTCTTCTTTTTTGAGTCTTTATCGGATTTCGAATCTGTTTCCTTGGGCTCTGCTGTTGAAGTGCCTGTACTTTGCTTGATGTCTTTATTGGAATCCGAAGGTGTTTTCTTTGGATCCGGTGATGAAGTGTCTACAATCAGTTTGCTTTCTTCATTATCGTAATTACCCGTTGTTTCAGTTTTCGTGCCTTCATTCTTTTGCTTTTCAAGTTCTTTCTTTGCCTCCAAAAGACATTCTGTGCAATAGTTCTTGCCCTTTTCTTTTTTATTCTTATGACAGTTTATGCACAGATTGCTTTTGCTTGCCGAAATCAGGTTAAAGGCAACGATAAACCCAAGCAAAACAAGCACGGTAGCAATGAGGATTATATATACTTTTATATTCTTATTTTTCATATAAAATCCTCTTTTCTTTTTTATTCCACTTTTAAATCCTTAAGTTTCCGATAGATTGATGTAATCTTATCTTTTCCTCTGAAGTTCTTGACTGCAATTACCAATACATTCGTTTTAACCATATTTTTACCACTTTTCTTACTTTATAAACTGCTTCGATGGTACCATTCTATCATTTTGGAACGAGGTTGGTTGTACCATAGAAGGGACTTGTTTTCCCAAAAATAAATTTATTAGCCGAATTTATTTGTTCCTAATTTATGTTCTTTTTTTATTTTTGTGAATTGAAATACTTATACATAAATGCTAATATCTTGAATATACTATTATCTTACTTAAAGGACACATATATGTTTGCTTTTATCACCTTTTTAAAAGACAATGTAAATTTAATCGCCACTGTATTATGCGGTATTGGAGCAATCATTGTTACCATTATCATAGGTGTAAAGCAACTAAATAAACCCAAAAGAAACGCTATCCTTTCCATTAAATCTTTGCAGGATTCCCAAAAAACAATAAATAATAACAAAAGTAGACTACTCGAAACAATTATTTCAAGAGAAATAACTTTCAAAAGAACTTCTATTCCTAAGGTTCCACTTAAAAGGGGACAAATTCAATTAATACTAGGCGAACCAGCTTGCGGAAAATCATACGCACTTATTAAGTTATTCAACAAAAGTAACAACATCATTTTTTTTGACTCAAAAACTCTAATAGATTACCTGGACGAAACAAAAGATTACAAAAAAACCTTTATATCAAATCTTAATAATTCTCAAAAGAAATACATTATTATATTTGATGGCATAGATGAATTAGAAGTTGAATATGGCTCACAAAGCTTAGAGTATCTATTTCAATTTATTATAGAAATTCAATCAGGTTCAAAAACTGATTCTTTTATTATTTCAAGTCGAAATGCTTTTTACAAAAAAAATAATAATTTTATGATAGCAAAAAAATATGGAATCGATTTTTCGGTCTCCGTGGTAGAAAAATGGTCTAAAGACGAATTGCTCTCATATGGAGAAGTAATAATCAAAAATACAAATTGTAAGAAAAATTTAACTCTCCTCATAAAAAAATGTCTCAACGAATCTAAGACCTTATCAAAAACAATTTCAAATCCTCTCGACATTCAAATGCTAATCTACTTGTTAACCATTAAGGACTACGAAGAAATCAACGAGATCACTTCGAAATTCAATTTATACAATAGTTTTCTTTCTTCAATATTTGTAAAATATTGCAAAAATCCTCAACCTGGTGTATCAGCAAGTGATAATTACTCTCAGTTTATCCAAAATTGTTTTGACGAATACTTAAAAAATAACAGCACTAACATTTCTTTTAGCACCTCTATAAGTAGTTTTCCGATTTTCAAGCAAAATGGAATGTTAATCCACTATTCATTTTTAGAATTTGCTGTTGCAAAACACTATTATGATTCTATAAAGAAACCTCTTAATATAAAAACCGATTTACATGTTTTTTCCCAAGAATACAAAAATGAGATTGAAGATTTCATTACTGATTCAATTAATTCTTTAGATGATAACGAAAAAGAAGAAATCGTTTTAAAATTAATGCAAATCTACTCTTGCACTATGTCTTCTTCCGGAAAAAATGAATTAAAAAATATCAATGAAAAATTCATTAATCATAAGATGGAAAATATAGTCAAAACTCTTCCTTTCAAAGAATTTTTCACTTTGAAATCTAAAACTAATTTTCGACTTGGAAGATTATACTTTGACGATAAAAACAATTATACAACAATCAAACGAATACTCGAATTAATATATTATAATGACTATAACGTTTATGATATCGATAATCCGGATTTAACCACAAATATAAAAAACGATAAGAATTACTATTTGGCCTTATTAAGAAGAGGTTGTGCAATCAGTGCTTCCTTTTACGGTTTTGAGGAAATTGAAATTGATTACGTCAAAAAAATGCTATCCATAGAAAAACAATTCAAGGACTACGACCTAGCCAACAGATCACACACCATGCTGTTCTATGGAGATGTTCAAGATAACAAAAGTGTATTTGAATTCAAAGATGAGGATTATTCCATCTCTTGTTACAATTCAGTTAGTAAAAGGATCAAGCGCCTTTCCGTAAATTTAAATAACGAGTATCCAAAGAATGATGTAAAAGAAAACAAAAAATACTACTTTAGATTATTCGATTTGGCTACTATCTATTCATTTGCCAGGACAAGAGACGTAGAAACACTTTTCTCTGATTCCGACAAAGAAATTATAAGAAATTGCTTTGTCGATTTCGAAAAAGCATCCACAGAACGTCGAGAATTAATGAAAAATATCAAAGGTCTTTTGATTGAAAAATTATAAACGAAACCTTTTCTATTAAAAATAGATAAACGGATTATTGATTAGTTCCCGTTTTTTCATTGAATATAGTATTATCTAACCCTTAATTTATCAACGAAAAAGAGAAAAGATGGAGTTTCGACTTCATCTTCTTTTGTTTTTTCTAACAATAGAATCATTTGTAAATATGGTCCTTTGGTTTTGGAAATAAAAAATCTTTACTTTTTTGAGCATTTTTATGTCAAAAAGTAAAGATTCCATAAAGAATATCTGTAATACTTCCTGAGGCATTAGACTTCTTTTATTTGCAAAATTTTTCACCTGACCTTTTAATTGTTCCGGTGTTCTCTCCTTCACTGTAATACCTCCATATAATTGCGAACCTTTTCTTCAACATTAAAAACTTTGGAATATTTAATTATCTTTCTCGTATTACACTTCTTTCCGGAAAAATACTCTCTGATAGCTTGAGTATACACTTGAGTATCAACAGAATCTTTATCTCTTATGAGGTCGCAGATACAGCGTTCCAGATCATACGCTTTTACCTTATAACCCTGAGGCGTAATAATATCTTGAATTCCCAAATCCCATTGTTCTTTTTTGCTGTAATGAAATCTGATATTCGGATATGTCTTTTTTATTCGCGATATATTATCTCCCTGAGGAACAGTTATATCCAAAGTGTGCGGAACTCTGTCCGACATTCCATGTAAATATAACGAAGTAGCATGCGAAAAAATAAGTTTCCCCGATCTGCTTTGAATTACTTTATATTCATCCGGTGTATTATCTGATAATCCATATTTCCCATGCGATTCTTTTGTCAGGAATCCCTCATCCAGTAAAGAATAAATTGCAATTCTTTGAATCCCTGCTTCTTTAAGCACTTTACCTGAAACCAAACCACCTTCATTTTCAATTATAAATTTTATTTTATCTTTTATAGCAGTATAGTCCATGGCACTCACCTCACTTTTATTTTGTTCTTTAACATTATCATTTTAAAGAACGTTTTGTAAATATGTTTTTTTGTTTTGTAAATAAAAAATCTTTACTTTTTTGAGCATTTTTATGCCAAAAAGTAAAGATTTGAAGGTTTGCATTTGATAAATGTAAAGATTTCTATGTGTAAACCCTTAACATTTTACATGTTTTTTTCAAATTCTTCTTTGCTTATTTCCCTGGTATTATCATATCCTTCGCCGGTTATGTGATTCATTTCATAATCGACGTCGTAATATTTCATCTCCATGGGATCCTGTTTGTTGTGACGAAGAGTGACGATTAATACGAATCCGCCTACGATTACAATAAAAAGAATTCCGAATAAAATCATCACCGGAATTTTAAATCCCGGCGGAAGAGGCAGAAAATAAGTCACGATAGCCGCTGCGGCAACAATTATTCCAACGAACATATCCACAAACAAAGCGATGCGTTCGCCCTTGCTCGGTGTCCATTCTTTATGACCGTAAGCCTGCTTGCCTTTGTATTTTTCATACACAACATGATTGACGCCGCCGGCAGAAATTCCCGATGCGTCTTTTTCTTTTGAAACATCGCCGCCGATACTCCAATTCGTTTCCTCTTTCATAACCTCTCCCCCATTTACGATTGACGAATAATCTACCAGATTCTGTAATTGCCCGATAAAGCAAGCAATGCAAATATGTAAAGGCAGTTATCGTAATATCTTCGCTCACCCTTTCTTAACGGTTCATTCCAAAACCATTCAACCCACTGTTTTGCGATTGCAAAATCACTGTCTGCATTTTCGTTAAAAGGAATGGTTAATGCACTTTGCGCAATGGTTGCCAGAAGTCCTACAGGGTGAAGTACAGGTCGCTCAACAGGTGTACCGTCAACTTTATATGTACAGCGAACAGCTTCAAGATCCGTACCGAAGAATTTCATCATTCGAAGAATTGCATCAAACTGTCCTTTGTCTTTTCCAAACCATTCTGCATCAAGTCCGATGTTTGCTGCTGTTCTGTATGCATCAGAGAAGAAATCTCCGAAATACCCCCAGGGAAGTTTTTTGCTCATGGGGCTTCCGTCAAAGTTTGCATATTCGGCGCAAAGACCTGTTTTTTCATGACAAGCACTCTTTAAATAATCACGGCTTGCATCCGCTGCTTTTAACCAGAATTCTCTGTCTTCTTCATATGCCCATTTGCCAAAGAGTTCATAAAAATGAGGCAGATGATACGAAGGATCCGTAAAAGGTGAACCTGGAGTAAAGAGGATCTGATGATTGTCTTTATTCCACATTGCATGACCTTCTCTTTTGTTTTCTCCTTTATGAAGACACGCGCGAAGAATATCTTTAGCTTCTCTGCTGTATTCGAATATTCCCTCTCCGTCACCCCAGCGATGTGATGCGAAGAAAAGTGCCATTGCAAAAAACTCTTCTCCGTCGGGAGCGGGACCTTCCGCATTCTTCTTTCCGTCCAGTGCACATGACCATGCAAAATAACCTTCGTTTTTGCCATAGTCCATATACATATAAGTCTTAGCCCATTTCCAGATGCGGTCGAACTCTTCTTTCTTGTCAAGCTGAACGCACATCATCATTCCGTAAGACATGCCCTCAGTTCTTGCATCGTTGTTTCCGGTATCTACAAGATACCCCTTGTCATCGCCTGCGGGATGATAAATTCGTTCTGTTTCATCATAGAAAAAAGTGTTTATGCAATCATTTATTTTTGCATTTATTTCTTCATCGCTTTTTCCGATTTCTTTAAATACGTTTCTGTATTTTCCTGATTCGAATGCGTTCATATAACCTCTTTAGTCCAATTCTTTATATTTGAATATCTGCTCGATATATGCAGGTACGGGATAAGTGTTTTTATATACGCTTAATTCCATCTTTGTCATACGTGCGGTAAAATCATCAAACAATGTAAAATAAGATGTAAGCAGGACGTTCTGTGCAGGATAATGAGGATATACAATCCAGGGCGGTAATACCTGTCTTAAATCCATAAGTTCGTAATTGATTACGATTGCTTTTTTGTCTGCTGCTTCCACCTGCTTTATATATTTGTCTATCGTCTTTAAATCTTTGGTGAAATTCTTTCTGAATTTTGAATCCATCGAAAAGTTTTTAATATCGAGCGGATCACCCATTGCATCGATTAACGGAAGATGGTGATAATATGTTCCGTCTTCGCACAGTTCGTTGTTACAGTTTTCAAGCCAGAATTTCCCTATTCTTAAAACCTCTTCGTAGTCTTTAAACGTAATATATCTCTTCATTTACGTTCCTCCCTTTTACACATTACTAACAGGTTTACTTATTTATTCCCTTTTATTCTTTTATATGTATATTGTAAAAGAAAAATATATATTCTTCAATTATATAAAAAAAAGAAGATGAACTTGTCATCTTCTTTCTTTATTTTCGATTTTAAATTTTGTCTATTAGAATAAATCAACAGACTTTCCTTCAGCATCAAAAATCTTCTTCTCAGAAGCAACTACATAAACGTCTCCGCCAAGCTTAGCTGCTTTCTTTTCGATTGCCTTGTAATCGATCTTCTGGCCGTCGAATTCGAAAATAACTTTGCCAAGTTTCTTAACAACTTTCTTTGCTGCGGGTTTCTTAGCTGCTGTCTTCTTTGCTGCGGGCTTAGCTGCTGCTTTCTTTGCTGCGGGCTTAGCTGCTGCTTTCTTTGCTGCAGGCTTTGCTGCTGCCTTCTTTGCTGCGGGCTTAGCTGCTGCTTTCTTAACTTCAGTTTTCTTTGCTGCAGGCTTTGCTGCTGCTTTCTTTGCAGGTGCTTTTGCTGCGGGTGCAGCTTTCTTTGCTACTGCCTTTTTTGCTTCTGCCATTTCTTTTTCCTCCATTTCTCCTTGGTTATGACATAACATTTTTATAACGTTATTCTAATTCCAATATAAAGAAACGTCAACACTTCAGCGCATTTTTACTGCGTTTTTTGCAAATGTTTTTTTGTTTTTATTTTTTATTTTCTTTTTACTTTGCTTCAAATGTTACAACGATTCCGTCTTTCAATTCAACTTCCAAAACGTTTCCCGTAATTTTAGCTGTACTCATTTTGGGACTGTTCGTATTGTTTGTATTATCCCAGTAAAGCTCGTAAATATCGCCGTTTTGCACGAGTGTTCCGTTATGATCTTTTCCGCTCATCGAGAATGTAAAATTATTTCCGTCCGATGTAAATTCAGGTACTTTTGTTCCGCTTACCGCATCGACTACCTGCCATGCACCGGTCATATCGGTTACGGTTCCGTGATTGTTTATTTGTGTAACTTTCCACTTTGCCGTTATGGGTGCATCTCCCGAATAAGAACCGCACGCAAATAAACCGAATGTTAAAATGCATGCTGCCAATAAACTGAAAATTTTTTTTAATAAACTCATTTTTTTATTCATGATTTTTTCCTCCGACTTTAAAATCTCCTTGATTATTTTATTCTTTTTTCTTCGTATTGTATATAAAAATTTGCGATAAAACGGGCTGTGTTTGTGATTGTTGAGATTATCTTTAAAATATAGTAAAATATACAAAAGACGATTATGTTTTTACGTATTGTCTTTGGGGGAAATTACGGGATGAGAAAACGAATATGTGTGCTTCTTGCACAGCTTGAGGAGAAAACTCAAAACAGATTCATGACATCGTTTACCAAAGAAGCGTATGCTCATGATTACGATATATGTATTTTTTCCATGTATCAGAAATTTCAGGAAACCGATTTAAGAAACATCGGTGATTCCAATATTTTTTCTTTGGTCAATTTCGACAAATTCGACGGTCTTGTCGTTCTTCTTGACACAATTCTTACACCGGGATTTGAAGAAAAATTGTTAAAGAGAATCAAAGAAGAATTTCACGGTCCGGTAATCATTATCGACAGAGAATCAAAAGATTTTGATTATATTATCGTGGACCATTACACTCCATGCTTACAAATCATGAATCACTTAATTGACGCGCACGGATATAAGGATATTGCATTCCTTGGCGGCAAGGAAGGACATCCTCATTCGATTCAGCGTCTTAAGGCATATGAAGATGCAATGAAATCGCACGGTCTTGCCATAAGGGAAGATCGTATTTTCCACGGCAATTACTGGTATGATACAGGCGATGTGTTTGCGAAAAAACTTTTGGAAAACAAAGACGATATGCCTGAAGCCATCATGTGTGCAAATGAATATATGGCAATAGGACTTGCTTCCGCATTGTCAAAAGCAGGTTACAACATTCCATCCGATATTGCACTTGCTGCATACGATGCAACAGACGAAGGACAGACATCTCCCGTTCCGATCACATCGGCAGAGATTCCCGCGGACAATTGCGGCAAACTTTGTTTTGCAAGACTTCATTCAAAGATTTCGGGTGAGAAATGCGAAGAAGTCGAATTAAAGAATCAGATTCTTATCGGCGGAAGCTGCGGATGCAATAATTTCCATGAGGCAGTCAAGAAAGTCAACAGAGATTCATGGGAGACGGATCATTCGGAAGAAAGTTACAGATCCGATTTTAATCATATTACGGAAGATTTGCTCTGCCAGACTCATTACGATAAATTCTTTGAAATGCTGGCAGTATATTCTTATCAGATTAGACCTTTTAAATCTTTTAAGATTTGTTTAAACGAAGGCTTCAGAGACTCCTACTCTTTCATCGGTCCCAACGCCAGAAGAGAAGGATATTCCGAAAAAGTTTACATGGTCATTAACTGCGATGACAAGATTGAAGTTGACAAGAAAAAAGCAGTAAGTTTTGATACTTCTTTTGATTCATCTTTAATGCTTCCCGAAATTTACGAAGAGAGAGATTATCCCACCACCTTCGTATTCACACCGCTCTTTTTCGAAGACCGTTCATTCGGTTATGCGGTACTTAACTACGGTGATGAGATTCGCTATTACAACGAGGATTACCGTTCCTGGATGAAGAACGTCAATCAGGGTATCGAAGCATTCTTCCGACAAAAAGCACTCTTCTTCCTTATCGACCAGATCAAGTCGCAGCAGATTCGTGACAGCCAGACAGGTCTTTACAATTATCAGGGATTTATAGACAATCTTACACCGATTGTTGAAAACAATATCAATAAAAACCGTTCTCTTGCAATCATCGCAATCGACATTGACAATCTTACAAAGATTAACGAAGACAACAATCGTCTTGTCGGTGACTTTGCGATTATCGCTCTCGCAAGATTCATATCAAGACATACCAAAGAGCATGAAGTATGTGCGAGATTAAGCAACGATGAATTCCTTATCGGAATAGTCGGTATCGAGTGCGAGAAACGTTATGAGGAATTGATAGCCGACATTCCCGAAGACGGAATCATCTTCCACGATTCCGACAATCAGGAACACAAAGCTTCGATTCATCATGAAATGAAAATGATTCCTTTAAAGGCCATGCCCGATCTTGATATGTTTATCAATCAGACAGTCAATGAAAAGAATCATAACAAGAAATTAAAGAACCAAAAAGAATTCGTTTTATCCGAATTAAGCACGGACGAACTTGATAAATGCAAGGAAGTCGAAAAGATACTTGATAACAATCTTTTAACCTACTATTTCCAGCCGATTGTTAAAGTATCAGACGGTGAGATTTTCGGCTACGAAGCACTTATGCGTTATGAAAATGATTTATCGTTAACACCGATTGAAATCATTCGATGTGCGATGGCTCTAAACCGACTTTACGATATCGAAAAATTATCGTTTAACGGCGTCATAGACCGCATGGAAGAAACACCCGAGCAATTTATCTCGAAGAAAGTTTTCATTAACAGCTTGCCCGCATATCAGCTTCAGGGCGAGGATGAGGAAAATCTTTTCACGAGACTTAAAAGACACCTCGGTCGTATCGTGGTTGAATATACGGAAGATTCCGAATTCAATGATGAGGACTTAAAGAAGAGAAAAAATGATTATCTTAATCTCTATGTTGAAATCGCTTTGGATGATTACGGAAGCGGATATTCAAACGTTAACAACCTCATTCGTTACAATCCACGTTACGTAAAGATTGATCACGGACTTATACGAGGCATTAATTCGAATTCGCAAAAGAGGCACTTCGTTAAAAACATCGTCTCCTATGCTTCAAAGAGCAACATCTCCGTTTTGGCGGAAGGTGTTGAAACCGAAGAAGAACTTCGTACCGTTATCGGAATCGGCGTAAATCTCATCCAGGGATTTTACACGGGACGCCCCGAAAAAGAAGCAGTCCAAAAAATCGATGATGAGATTCGTTCAAAGATAAGACGTTTTTCATACGGTACCGCTTCTTCGCTTATACCGGGTGACGAGCAGCAGTAATATTTTATAAGATTCATATGGAATTCATTTACATGAAAAAAAGAGTACGGATAAAACCGTACTCTTTTTGATCTTCCGAAAATTTAATTTTTCTTATGACACGATCCTTTGGCGCCGCAGCATCCGCAATCACAGCCGCAGGATGATTTGCCTTTTTTCTTATCTCTTACCAATTTTAATATTATTAACGTCACAATCACAATTAAAAGAAGAGAAATCAAAATGGTAAAAATATTATTTGCAAGCCATGCCATATTTACCCCTTTCAAGAGATTTAATCTCTCTTAACAGATTCATGATACTTCTTTATGAACAACATGTAAACCATAAATCCAAGAAGAAGTACGGAAAATACCAAACCTACTATGTTAATGTTACCTGTAAATATAGAACCGAATGAGTTGATCATAAGTGCTATAACATATGCAAAACCGCACTGCCAACCGATTGCAAACCATGTCCATTTTGCATTGTTCATCTCTCTCTTGATGGCACCGATTGCTGCAAAGCAGGGTGCGCAAAGGAGGTTGAATACAAGGAAGGACATACCTGTCACACCGTTAAATTTGGTAGCAAGCATCTGATATACACTTAACTCTCCGCCGCCGTAAAGTACGCCCATGGTACCTACGATGTTTTCCTTTGCAACAAGTCCTGTGATTGAAGCGACAGCTGCCTGCCAGTTGCCCCATCCGAGAGGAATGAATATCCAGGAAAGAACGCTTCCTACTTTTGCAAGGATGGAAAGATTAACTTCTTCTTCGGATACCATCGTGAATGCTCCGTCTACGAAACCGAAGTTTGAAAGGAACCAGATAACGATGGTTGATAAAAGAATGATTGTTCCTGCCTTCTTAATGAATGACCATCCTCTCTCCCACATTGAACGAAGGAGGTTGGGTAATGTGGGCATGTGGTATGCCGGAAGTTCCATTACGAAGGGAGCAGGTTCTCCTGCAAACATCTTTGTTTTCTTAAGCATGATACCTGAGATGATGATTGCAGCCATACCGATGAAGTATGCACCTACGGATACCAAAGCAGATCCGTTAAAGAGTGCTCCTGCGATCATTGCGATAAAAGGTATCTTTGCGCCGCAGGGGATGAATGTCGTAGTCATGATTGTCATACGACGATCTCTTTCGTTTTCGATTGTTCTTGAAGCCATTACACCGGGAACACCGCATCCCGTACCTACAAGCATGGGAATGAATGACTTGCCGCTCAAACCGAACTTTCTGAAAATTCGATCGAGTACGAAAGCGATTCTTGCCATATATCCGCAGGATTCAAGAAATGCAAGGAGGAAGAAAAGTACGAGCATCTGAGGAACGAATCCGAGTACCGCACCTACACCTGCGATTATACCGTCAAGAATAAGGCTCTTTAACCAGTCTGCGCAATTAAGCTTGTCAAGTATTGTTTCAGCTACTGTAGGGATTGAAGGAACCCATACGCCGTAAGCAGCGGGATCGGGTTCTTCACCATCGTATGATTCAAATACATCTACTGCATCTTTTAATTCATCGTATGTATATTCAACATCTTCAGTAGCAAGTGTTTCTTCATCTTCAAGTGTATAAGAAGCTGTCTCGTCCGTACCGATTTCCGCAAAAGCAGCTTTTACACTTTCAACTGTTGTATCATCATCGATTCCTATAAATGCATCGATTACATTTGAAGCATCCGTAAATTCCTCGCTTGCTTCACCGTATCCGCCGGAACCGATTCCGAACAAATGCCATCCGTCACCGAACAATCCGTCGTTAGCCCAGTCGGTTAACATTGTACCGGGTGCACTCGGTGCCATTGAAAGGAAATAAACAAGGAACATGATGATTGCAAAAATGGGAAGGCCGAGCCATCTGTTGGTAACAATCTTATCAATCTTGTCAGATGCGGAAAGCTCACCCTGTTTTGCTTTCTTAAGACAGGACTTGATGATTGATGCGATGTATACGTATCTTTCGTTTGTAATGATACTTTCCGAATCATCGTCGAATTCTTTTTCGACTGCCTGAATATCTCCTTCGACATGTGCCTTGGTGCTTCCGTTTATATCAAGCTGTTTTAATACTTTTTCATCTCTCTCAAAAATCTTGATTGCATACCATCTTTGCTGTTCTTCGGGAAGCGAATGAACGACTGCTTCTTCGATATGAGCAAGCGCATGTTCCACTGAACCGCTGAAGGTATGCATGGGAACTGTCTTCTCGCCCTTTGATGCAGCAATTGCAGCCTCGGCTGCTTCCATGACTCCCTCACCCTTAAGTGCGGAGATTTCCACTACCTTGCATCCAAGCTGTCTTGAAAGTTCGTCGATATTGATCTTGTCGCCGTTCTTTCTTACGACATCCATCATGTTGATGGCGATTACCACGGGAATACCGAGTTCCGTAAGCTGTGTGGTTAAATATAAGTTTCTCTCAAGATTGGTACCGTCAATGATATTTAAAATGGCATTCGGTCTCTCACCCAAGAGATAATCTCTTGCTACGACTTCCTCCAATGTGTAAGGGGAAAGTGAATAAATACCGGGAAGGTCAGTGATTACCACATCATCATGCTTTTTTAATTTACCTTCCTTCTTTTCGACTGTTACGCCGGGCCAGTTACCTACAAACTGGTTGGAACCCGTAAGTGCGTTAAAAAGTGTTGTTTTACCGCTGTTGGGGTTACCTGCCAGAGCAATTTTGATACTCATGTCTTTATCTCCTCTTCTTCGATTATTCCTCTATTTCAACCATCTGCGCGTCCGCTTTTCTGATACTTAATTCATATCCTCTGACAGTTACTTCCACGGGATCGCCCAAAGGAGCAACTTTTCTTATATAAATCTCAGTACCCTTTGTAATCCCCATATCCATTATTCTTCTTTTGATGGCTCCCTCGCCGTGAAGCTTAACCACTTTCACGGTTTCTTTTACCTTTGCGTCTTTTAATGTTCTCATTTTCCTACCTCACAACTTTCAGACCATAATTTTTTGTGCCATCTCCCTGCTGATGGCTACGCGGCTTTCCTTAACATTGACTATTAAGTTCCCGCCCATTTCGGAAATGACTTTCACATTTCCTCCTGCAACAAATCCGAGATTTTCAAGGTGTTTTTTTGTTTCGGGATTCCCTCCAATCCTCAAAATCGTGTTGTCTTCACCGACATTTGCCAATGCTAACGGCATCATACTCACCCTTCTTTCTGTATTTCACATATAAATAAGGTTAGATTTTCCTAACTCCAATGCGATTATAGTTATGCAAAACTAACTTGTCAAGGGAATTGCCAAAAAAAGTTAGTGTTTTCTTACTTTTGATAACTAAAAAAAAGGAAATCCGGTGTGGATTTCCTTTTAAAAAGTCATTATTCTTATGAAGGACTGATTATATTTTTTTGTGAATAATCCTATAGATATTTATTTAAATATTTAGCATTCATCATCGTTCTCTTCGTTAAAATCGATAAACTGTTTAAGGTACTCTATTGATTTTCTCTGCGACTCAACGGAAGATGTTTCGATAAGAACACTCGCTTTCTTAAAATATATCTCTCTTAATTTGGCAAATGATTCCCATTCGATGTTTCCGTCTCCGACTGCCAGATGAAGGTCGCTTACGCCATCGTTATCGTTGATATGTACATGCTTAATATAAGGCGAGAGTTCCTTGGCCCATGTGCTCAACGGCGATGATGATATGAATGCATGCGCATAATCAAGGCAGATACCGAAGTTTTGCACATTGCTCATTTTCTCAGCGAGTCTTGCAAGATCGTGAGGCTTGGTATCAAACATGTTTTCAAGATATACGCACATATCCGGATACTTCGCACATATCTCTCTGAATACGCACTCGTTCCTTCTAAGCCACGCATCCCTGTAAGCATCCGAAGTCAAAAACGGTTCGATATTGCTGTGGAATATTACGGCTTCCGCTCCCGATGCTCTCGCAGCTTCCATGCTCTGAATGATTCTCTGTTTTGAAATCTCTGCGATTCTTCTGTCCTCGCTGAATACAAGCACATCGTAAAAATCTCCGTGAGATGTGGCTACAAGATTTTCATATTCGCCGTAAAACCGCGAAATCTCACTGCATTTTTCCGCATCATCAAGAACTCTCGGATGCATAAAATCATTAAGCTCAAGCTTAAGATTGTACTCATCGCAAAGTTTTAATGTCTCCTCAAAGTTTTCCCTGTCCGGAATAATTAGAAAACGACTCATTCTTCTCCCCCCACTTTAATTCCATCGATTTCCGTTAACTGGTACACGAACACACCTTTTGATTTTCCTTTAAGAGGAATCTCTCCGATGGGTTCTGCTTTTACACCCTTATCTTTAACACGTTCATATATTTTCTCACTTATCAAAACCTGACCGGGTTTTGCATTGGATTCAAGTCTGGCCGCCGTATTTACGGTATCGCCGATAGCGGTATAATCCATTCTGAAGTCACATCCTATATTTCCGACGACCGCTTCCCCACAGTTAACGCCGACACCGAATGTAACTTTTCTTCCGAATCTCTCCATGCAGGATTTTTCAAGCGCTTTCGCACCTGCCACGATATCCTTTGCAGTCCTTAACGCACTCATTTCATAATCAGGCAGATCAAAAGGAGCATTGAATACCGCCATTGTAGCATCGCCGATGAATTTATCGAGTGTACCGCCGTTTTTAAAGATTGAATTGGTCGTAAGGTTTAAATACTCGTTTAAAATTTCAACGACCTCTTCGGGCTTAAGGCTCTCCGATAACGGAGTAAAGCCTCTTATATCCACAAACAAAACCGCGATGTCTCTGTTTTCGCCGCCGAGCGTAATCTTGTACTGTCCGGATTTCATGATGCCGTCCACGACCTGCGGAGCGACATATTTTCTGAAAGCCGAAGCAATCTTTCTTTTTTGTACTGACTCGGATACATATTTAATGATAAGTGCAAAAATGTAATCAAAAAATATGAATACGAGCAGGTATACTCCGGGAATAATAATATCCGCTTTGGTAAAAAGATTTATTCCCAAAATTACCGTTAATGCTTCAAGGAGTACGAGTACCGGTGTTCCCCATTTGAGTCCGACTTTTGAAAAGAGAAGGAATACCGCAAATACGATTAGACCGGTTATTACGGAAATCCATACTCTGTCTGCGGGAAGAGGAAATGCGCCGTCAAGGTAGCCCTGAATGATGTTCGCATTTATCTCGACTCCAAACATTTCATTCGCGGAGTTTGGTACCGAGAACTGATCCTGCAGTCCGTTAGCATACGCTCCGACAAGTACGATGCAGTCCGTAAATACTCTCGGATCCACCTTACCGCTTAATAAATCCGCCATTGAAACCGCTTCGTAATCAAAGGGTTTGCCGGCATAATAAATCCACATGGAATTTTTACTGTCGGTCTTGGGACTTACAGGCGTTACGCCTTTGTTCTTACAATATTTTTTATAAATCTCGTATGAAAAACCTGTATAGGTTTCGTCTGTATTTTCATTTTGGTAAGTCGGTATTACTCTTCTTACGACACCGTCTTCATCTGCCGATACATTTACGAATCCGGTCGTAACTTCATCTTTTGTAAAAGGAAGATTTACTTCTTTTACGTAGAATTTGTTTATCGCGAATTTCCCGTTTGCATCTTTTTCAACGACGGTATCAAAATTGATATGGGATGCAAATATGACATTTCCGTTTTCAAGCGCCGCTTCTTTTAAAAGCTCATCGCCTTCTTCGCTCATTTCGCTGAGGAACATGATATCGAATCCGACGACTGCGGGATAATCTCCGAGCTTGTCGAGAACATCGGCATATACGCTTCGATCCCACGCACCGAACGGTCCGTATTCGGCGATTGTTTTTTCATCTATCGCGATGATTTTTATCGATTGGTTAACGCCTCGCGACCTTTGATAAACCTTGTCGGTATAGAGGCTGTTGATTGCAAAAAAGAGGTCGTTGTAGCAAAACAAAAATGCTATGGCACCGACCGCCAGAGCCTCGAGAATTATAAGCCAGATTCTGCTTTTTTCTTTTTTCTCTTTCATAAGAATATTTTACCAAAATTTACGTGTTTAGAACAGTATATAAAGAAAGAATATGCTAATACGTTAACATTTACTAACGCCCTCGTCCCATGTTATAATACACAAGTAATTGGGTGTTAAAAAATCATTTGGCGGAGGGGCGCTTATGGAACAGCAAAAATATTTATCCAGCGACGAATTACTTGAAAAAATCTTTTATTACATGTCCAAATTATTCGAAGAAAAGGAGCTTTCAAAGACACTTTTTCTTTTGACCGATCTCGGAAAGACTCTGGTTAATTCAGACCGTGCAAGTTTCTGGTTCTGGGATAAAAGAAAACATGTCGCATGGACTCTGGCAGCACTTGGAATAGATACCATCACCATTCCCGAAAATACAGGTCTTGTGGGCGCTGCCATGATGGGCAACGAAATTCTTATTATCAACAATCCCTACGAAGATCCGAGATTCAATCCCGATGTCGACAAGAGTTCGGGATATGTTACAAAATCCATTCTTACCATGCCTGTTACCAATTCCGAAGGCAAAGTCATCGGTGCATATCAGGCTGTAAATAAAATCAATACCGACGGCAGCGAAGGAGAGTTTACGGGGGAAGATGTAAAGAGACTTTCTCTCGCCACTGCATTTTGCGGAAGAAGCCTTGAATCCTACGTTCTTCACAATGAAGCAATCGAAGATCCCCTTACCGGACTTCGTAACCGCCGCGGTCTTCATACATATTATGAGAGACGTATCTCTACCAACATGAATGTCGATACCACAAGCATTATTATGTGCGATATAGACCATTTCAAACGTGTCAACGATACCTACGGTCACAACGCCGGCGATGAAGTATTAAAGCATGTTGCCAATACATTGTCATCTTCAATCGGCATCGACGACGGTGCTTTCAGATGGGGCGGCGAGGAATTCATTCTTCTTTTGTCACACCGCGACATGAAAGATGCCGCTGAGTTTGCCGAAGGTTTAAGAAAAGCCATTGAAGCCGACGTAATCAATTTTGAAGGTACTGATATAAAGATAACCATGAGTTTCGGTGTGAGCTTAATCGATCCGAAGCTTACCACTGAAGAAAACGTGGAAGGCGTCGACGCCAAGCTCTATTACGCAAAAGAACACGGCAGAAACCGTGTCATTTGCGAAATCGAATAATTAATTTTCCATCCAATATACAACCAGATCCGTCGTTACGGGGAGACCAAAGTCAACATCCCATTCTCCCGACGGTGTCGGTATGAATACCGGTTGTTCCGGATAACCATTGTATTCTACAACCTGCTTTGCAAATACCTTTGTGCCATACATAAAGGTCACTGTGTGAGGCAGGTTTTCATTTTCTTCAAGTGCATCCTTCAAGTCATTTCCTGCGATGACCATCTTTCCGCTTCCCGTTGCGATATCATAGAAGAATTCAATCGTAATCTCTGAGAATGTGGAAATATCGATTCCCGTTATCTTTTGAATAATGCAGCTGTTAGTATCATTGCCGCCGATAAGCACATCCGTGTCTGCATCGAAAGTAATCTCATCGCCTACGGGATTGCCGTTTTCGTCATGAAGCTGAACCTTGACCTTGCCGTCCGTTACCGTAAGACGCGTGATGGTATTTAATCCCGTTATTCCGGAGTTCTTAAGATTCTCGGCCATGAAATTAAACGAAGGCTGAATCGAATTGTTTTGAAGCACTTCATTTATTGTATCAACATTCGTAACTTCCAATCTGAAGCTTGTTCCCATTACAGCCATGGTTGAGTTGGGCGTATTGATTTC
>DFEM01000193.1 GCA_002369155.1 Lachnospiraceae bacterium UBA3802
CCGGAATACTTGATACCGCCGTCTGCGATAATGGGAACTCCGTATGTCTTGGCAACTTC
This sequence comes from Lachnospiraceae bacterium UBA3802, assembly GCA_002369155.1. Lineage (GTDB taxonomy): Bacteria > Bacillota > Clostridia > Lachnospirales > Lachnospiraceae > UBA3766. The sequence continues at coordinate 60 of DFEM01000193.1, forward strand.
GTAGCAATCCATGATGGCTGTAATCTGAGGTACGCCGATACCGGATACGACTCTTGTTGTACAGATAGATCCGGGTCCGATACCTACCTTAACGCAGTCAGCACCGGATTCAATCAATGCCTTGCAAGCTTCACCCGTAGCAACATTTCCTGCGATAACCTGTAAATCGGGATAATTCTCTTTGATCATTCTTAAGCACTTAAGAACGTTTTCCGAATGACCGTGTGCCGAATCAAGAACAACAACGTCAACCTTGGCACTTACAAGTTCTTTAACTCTGTCGAGTACATTTGCTGTAATGCCTACACCTGCACCGCAGAGCAATCTTCCCTGTGCGTCCTTTGCGGACAAAGGATATTTAATTGTCTTTTCAATATCTTTTATGGTAATGAGTCCGACAAGGTTGTAATTGTCATCTACGATGGGGAGTTTTTCCTTACGTGCCTTGGCAAGAATGTTCTTGGCTTCGTCAAGAGTAATTCCCTCTTTTGCGGTAACCAGACCTTCGCTTGTCATGGACTCTTTAATCTTCTTGGTCATGTCGGTCTCGAATTTGAGATCACGGTTTGTGATGATACCGACTAATTTTTTATTTTCCGTAACGGGTACACCTGAAATCTTAAACTTGCTCATTAATGCATCCGCATCCGCAAGTGTATGTTCGGGAGATAATGAAAACGGATCCGTTATAACACCGTTCTCTGATCTCTTTACCTTATCAACTTCTTCGGCCTGCTCTTCAATAGACATATTCTTGTGAATGATACCGATACCACCCTGACGTGCCATTGCAATCGCCATACGTGATTCCGTAACGGTGTCCATACCGGCGCTCATCATCGGGATATTAAGTTTGATGCTCTTGGTAAGATATGTCGAAATATCCACCTGATTGGGAATAACCTGTGAATATCCGGGAATCAACAAGACATCATCAAAAGTAATTCCTTCCTTGACTATTGTACCCATCACTTTTCCTCCTTATTTGTCGTTATATATTTTACTATATTAAATTTTCTTAACTTTCTGCGGCCAGAATCTGACTATGGGAGTCAAAAAGTCATCGTTTAACGATAAGAATATCTTTCTTTTTCCGTCATACCAGAGTTCGTACACCTTGGTATCCTCGTTGTTCTCCCCGCAGCTGTAATCGGAAACGGCAGCCTGTCTGTTGGCATATCCTCTTAAAGAATCGCTTCCCTTGACAGCCAGAATTTCCATTTTGTTTAAGTCTATGGTATCAACCTGCTTACGGTTGTTAACATTATAAATTCTGTCGACTCTGATTTCTTTGTCGAGATATGTATATTCATATTCCACGGACATTCTTCTGAAGTATACAAAGAACGAAGCAATACCGCCTGCAATGGTCAGGATAATAAAAAAGGGACTCATCAAGATTGCGGCCGGTAAGCCCAAAACTGCCACAACCAAAAATGCGTACCCCAATATCTTATTTGTTGTGTTCTCCTTCTGCTTAATGAGGAGTTCCTTCATGGTTTCGCTCATTTCCACCTCGTTTATAACACGTCACTTTTCTGTCTGCGAAATAAAAATATTAGACTTATTCTATAATATTTGGAATTTTCTTTCAAGCCCCATATTGATTTTTATTCTCTACTTTTTTAAAATATTATTGTTGTACGAAGAATCAGGGATTCTTTAGACTGTTTCCGGAGGGCGCAATGCTTTTTAACTCGTATATTTTTATACTTTTATTCATTCCTTTGTGCCTTTTGGGATATTTTCTTTTAAACCGTATAAAGCTCTTCGTTCCGGCCCAATTCTTTCTTTTCGGAATGTCGCTTTGGTTCTACGGGTATTTTAACTACCGTTATCTCCTTATTATAATAGTAAGCATTTTCATAAACTACGGTCTGTACGTTTTTATAGGTAAATTCAGGGTTCAAAAGAAAGCCCTTCCGTTTTTGATTGCGGGAATTGTATTCAACCTCGGAATCCTCGGCTTCTTTAAATACACGGACTTCTTTATCGACACCATCAATCATGTATTCAAGAGCAACCTCCCTCTTTTAAAAATCGTACTGCCGCTTGGAATCAGTTTCTTCACTTTCCAGCAGATATCCTTTATCGTCGACACTTACAAAGGAAATGTCGGCAAATACAAATTCATTTATTATGCTTCTTTCGTGGCATTTTTCCCTCAGCTGATTGCCGGTCCCATAGTCACTCACGACGAACTTATCAATCAGTTTACGGACGAATCCAAAAAAAGACTCGATTTTGACAACCTTACCAAAGGTATATTCATGTTTACAATCGGTCTTTCCAAAAAGGTATTAATCGCGGATGTGCTCGGTGCGATAGTAAATTACGGCTATGTTGCAAGCGAAAGATTAAATTCCGCTTCCGCCTGGCTTGTAATTCTTTGCTATACTCTCCAGATTTACTTTGATTTCTCGGGTTATTGCGATATGGCGGTCGGCCTCGGCAAGATGTTTAACATCGATATCCCGATGAACTTCAATTCCCCTTACAAATCAAAATCGATAAACGAATTCTGGGACAGATGGCATATGACATTAACCAGATTTTTCACAAGATACATCTACATCCCCTTAGGCGGCAACAGAAAAGGTGAAGCCAGGACCTACCTTAATATTTTCATTGTGTTCTTCTTAAGCGGTCTCTGGCACGGCGCGGGCTGGAACTTCATTCTCTGGGGCGTAATGCACGGTATCTTTTGCATCATAACAAGATTTATAGAAAAAAGATTTGAGAAAATCCCCAAAGCATTGGGATATTTAGGCTGGATTGTAACTTTTATATTCGTGAATATCACATGGGTATTTTTCAGAGCAGAGAGCATACCTGCCGCCCTTGATATATTAAAAACCGCATTCTCCTTTAAATTTGCTCCGATTGATCCGATTATCATCAACGCCTTCAGGACACCGGAGTTGATTCAGCTTATGGCTTTTGCGGATATTGAACTTAAGTTCCCGAATATTATTCCATGGGGATTTATGATTGTTTCCACCGTTATCGCTTTGTTTTTGCCAAATTCCAAAAAGATGTTTGACAAATTCAAACCGAATGCGGCCACACTTTTGTTTACAATCATCTTCTTTGTGTGGAGCTTCATATCATTAAGCGGTGTAAGCACTTTCCTTTATTTTAACTTCTAGAGGATAAAAATGAAAAAAAGCAAAATCTTTTTCGTTATTTTCATATCGGTATTTGTTTTATCGGCGATTCTTTTGGGTTCGCTCGTTGTTTACGTGGATCCGTACTTTCATTATCACGCTCCGATTGAGGGCAAAAACTATATAATGAAGGAACAAAGGTATCTTAATGACGGTATTGTCAAAAACTTTGACTACGACACAGCCATTTTCGGAAGTTCCATGACTGAATCCATGTGCCCTTCGGTATTGGACAGTGCATACAACACCAAAACCGTTAAAGTACCTTTTTCGGGAGGAAGTTACAAGGAAGTAGGCGATTTGATGGCAACAGCGTGCGCTAACAATCCCGATTTAAAAACCGTAATCAGAGGTCTTGACTGCAACCGTTTCTTTAACGACAAGGACGAAAGGGATTACGAGGAAGACTCCTATCCCACATATCTTTATGACGATAAATATTTAAATGACGTAAAATATATCTTCAGCAAAAATGCCATCATAGATTCCATGCTTATTCTGATGCAAAGGGGTGAAGCTGCAAAACCTTCTTCTTTTGATACATATTCAAACTGGAACAATGATTATCCTTTCGGCAAAGATGCAATCCTGGCTTCTTACAACAAGGATGCCGTGGAAATATCCCACACTCAGAAAACATTATCCGAAGAGGATAAGCAGACAATCAACGGCAATATAAAGCAAAACGTAACGGATATTGCTGATGCATATCCCGATACCGAATTTTATATTTATTACACTCCCTACAGCATTTATTATCTGGATTTTTATAAAAGAAGCGGAGAATTGCAAAGACAAATAGAGGCCGAGAAATACATCACCGGCCTTTTGCTTGAAAATGAAAATATTCATGTATATTCATTTTATTTAAAGCATGAACTTATAGAAAATCCCGATTATTACAGAGATATTGCTCACCACGGAAGCGAAGCGGGCAATATGATTCTTGAATGGATCTATAATAAAGACGGAGAACTTACATCGGAAAACTACGAGGAATATTACGATGAATTAAGCGATTATTATTTCTCGTTTGATTTTGATTCCGTTTTTTAAGGTAAATCATTTTCCTTTTATTTTCTTAAAGTGTTCTTTAATTTTTTCCTCATACCCGAGATCTCCGGGCTTGTAGAAATTCAAATCCTTTAACTCATAAGGCAGATACTGCTCTTTTACATAATGATTCTCGTAATTGTGAGGGTATTTGTAATCCACGCCATGGCCGAGTTCTGCAGCACCCGGGTAATGAGCATCCCTTAAGTTGACGGGAATCGGCTGATTGCCTTTGTCGCTTACAACCTTATGCGCTTCGTCAAGCGCGACCGTTACGGAATTGGATTTGGGCGCACATGCCAGATAAATCGCAGCCTGTGAAAGTATAAGTTCGGCTTCGGGAAGTCCGACTCTTTCAACCGCAAGCGAAGCATTGGTAGCCACTACCAAAGCCATGGGATCAGCATTTCCTATATCTTCCGAAGCCAGAATCATCATTCTTCTGGCGATAAATGTCACACTCTCTCCCGCTTCAAGCATTCTTACAAGATAATACTCGGCGGCATTGGGATCGGAGCCGCGCATACTCTTAATAAACGCCGATATGGTGTCATAATGATTATCACCGTCCTTGTCGTATTTAAGAGTTCTTTTTTGGACACATTCTCCCGCTGTTTCAAGCGTGATTCTTATCTTGCCTTCCTCATTTCTCTTGGTGGTCATCACTGCAAGTTCTACGGCATTCAAAGCCACTCTTGCATCACCGTCTGCCACGTCGGAAAGGAATTCAAGCGCATCATCATCTATCTCGGCATTCATTGCGCCAAGACCCCTGTCTTCATCGTGAATGGCTGTCTCGATAAGCTTTTTCACGTTCTCCTTGGATAAGGGAGAAAGTCTGAAAATATTGGATCTTGATACCAAAGCCTTGTTGACTTCAAAGAAAGGATTTTCGGTGGTGGCTCCGATTAAAATAACGGTTCCGTCCTCCACAAAGGGAAGAAGAAAATCCTGTTGTGCTTTATTGAATCTGTGAATCTCATCGATAAAAAGAATCGTTTTTTTGCCCGAGAAAGTGAGTTCTCTCTTAGCCTCATTAACTACCTCTTCCATATCTTTCTTGCCTGATATGGTCGCGTTAAGCTGCTTGAATTCAGCCTTGGTGGTATTGGCTATAACCTTGGCAAGCGTGGTCTTTCCGCATCCGGGAGGTCCGTAAAAAATAAGCGAACCGATTCTGTCCGCTTCTATGGCGCGTCTTAACATCTTTCCCTCGCCCAAAATGTCTTCCTGTCCGACAACTTCAAGGAGTGTTCTCGGACGCATTTTAACTGCGAGGGGCGCTTCTTTTTTCATCTTTTGTTCTTTTGCAAAATCAAAAATATCCATAATCTTTATTTAAACTGATTCTGTGCGGGATCGTATTTATATCCTGCCGCTTCAAGTTTTTCTCTTATCTCGTTGTAATCTTCATCAAGTCCTTCGCCGAGTGATTCAAGGCTCGGATACTCATCGCGAAGTTTCATGTTAACCATGCTGAGTAAAATAAACGGATCTGAAGGTAACATATTTTTCCCTTTCGTTTAAGCTTTTTTCTCGAATATTTTTTTCTTGAAATACTCGCCTCTTTCGGCAAAGTTTTTAAAATATCCGTAGCTTGCCGCTGCCGGAGAAAGAACTACCGCATCTCCGCTGTCAGCGTATTTAATCACTACTTCCAAAGCTTCATCTATATCTTTAACAAGCTTGCAGTTAAAAGGACGTCCGGCCTCTTCATAGATACGCTCGCCCGTTGCATACGCACAAAGGAATATGATGTCTCTTTCTTCCTTGATAAACTTTATAAGTTCCTCGTAGCCGATTCCTCTGTCCATTCCTCCGATTATAGCAATCTTGATATTCGGAATACTCTTGCAGGCATTGATGCAGGCAAGGGGGATGGTTGAAATCGAATCATCGTAATAATCTATGCCGTCGACATTGCCGATAAATTCAAGCCTGTGGGGAAGTCCCTCAAACTTTTCAATCTCGGAAATCGTATCATTCTCGTTGAGTTTCAAAGCACTGACGCAGACTTTCTTGACAAATTCGGCATTCCACTGGTTGTGCTGTCCGAGAATCTTCAAATCGTATTTCTTTTCATCAAATTCGGGTATTCTGTATTCGAGGCCGCGGGTATTTAATCTCGGAACACTCTCACCTACAAATACCTTGTCTCCGGGAATCTGATACTTGGCAATGTTCATTTTTGCCAAAGCATATTTTTCAAATGTCTTGTAATAATCAAGATGTTCTTCGTAAAGATTTAAGAATACTGCGAAATGCGGCGATACATGCACCGAATTAAGCTGATGGCAGCTCATCTCCATAACAGCTATTGCCTGCGAATCCGAAGCCATCTCCTCGTAATAATCAAGGCAGGGAATACCGATGTTTCCAACCAGTACCACTCTGTTTGAAATAAGATTCGTAAGCACCTTGTAAAGCATGCTCGTCGTGGTGCTCTTTCCCTTCGTACCCGTAATACCGATGGTTCTGTCTCTGAATTCTTCAAGGAACAGTTCTGTTTGCGAAGTAAATTTATCTTCGGGATAATCTCCCGGTATTCCGGGGCTTTTTATTACATAATCAAAGCCGTCGATATTCAGTTCTTCGGCTTTTCCTTCAAAGATTTCCACCTTCGAAGGTTTGCAGTATTTCTTCAAAAAACCTTCCGTGGATTTTCCTTCAATACCGTATCCCCAAATAAGGACGGATTTTGATTCAAACTTGTCTGTGATGCTCATTTATTCTTCTCTCATCTTTATATTTTTACGAAAGTTTTTTGGGCACACTCTCGATTGCATAAATCACATCTTCAAGTTCCGAGAGTCTGTCCAGAATATTTTCGTCTTCGCTGACGCTGTTAATGGGGAAAATGGCCTCAATTCCTATATTGTCGGTCTTTCCGCTTCTTGATGATACTACCATAAAGTTCTTGGCTTCAAATATGTTTTCAAGTCTCTTGATGAAATCATTGACTTTTCTTGGATCATCGATTTCTATATAGATTTCAACTGTTTTTCTTCGTTCTTTTTTGTCGTTCTCAAGCTTATACAAAAGGGATGTCGCAATAAGCACGATAATCGTACATGCACATGCTCCGACATAAAAGCCGAAACCGCAGGCTATGCCTATTGTACCTACAGCCCATATTCCCGCAGCTGTTGTAAGACCGACTATATGATCTCTCCCCTTGGTAAGGATGGTACCCACGCCCAGGAAACCGAGTCCGGAAATAACCTGTGCGGGTATTCTTGCAGCGTCCGCACTTATACCGATATTAAATACGATATACTGGGAAATAAGCGATGTCATAGCCGCGCCGATGCAGACAAGAATATGCGTTCTGAATCCCGCAGGTCTCTTGTATTTCTCTCTCTCAAGTCCGATGCATCCGCCGAGTACTGCGGCAAGAATCAGTCTTATGATAACCGTTATCGAATTGAAACTCTCAAGAAAGTCTATTGCTTTAACCATAAAACGCCTCCCTTTTTTCCCATACACAGTTATTATATCATAATACTGAAAAGTATTCACTTCAACTTTCAATCCTCTTTGTTATCGGAGAAATCAAACGAATTCTTGACTAAAAATACATATATTTTATAATTTATTTAACTGATTTTCAGGAGGCGTATATGGGCAAAGAAATCGAGAGAAAATTCAAGGTAAAAGAGATTCCCGATTTAAAGAGATATGATTTCAAATACATAGAACAGGGATATTTAAACACCAATCCCGTAATCAGGGTCAGAAAAGAAGATGACAAATATTATATGACCTATAAGGGAAAAGGCCATATCGAAAGAGAGGAATACAATCTTCCTTTGAACAAAGAATCCTATGACCATTTAATAATCAAATCAGACGGGAAAATCATAACGAAAAAAAGATATTTAATCCCTTATGAAAAATACACCATTGAACTCGATGTATTCGAAAATGACTATCAGGGTCTGATAATCGCGGAAGTTGAATTCGAGAGCATGGAGGAGGCAAATGCTTTCGCACCGCCCGAATGGTTTGGCGAAGATGTCTCAAAAGATAAAAACTACACCAATGCACATCTTGCATTGGCATAAAAAAGTGCCTGACAGGAAATATTCATCTGTCAGGCATTTTTATTAACTTCTTATCTCTACTATCGGGCCGCCCTTACCTTCGATATAATCGCCTGTAATGGTTACCTTACCGATATTGTCGTCTTTTGGAATCTCATACATGATATCCA
>DFEM01000017.1 GCA_002369155.1 Lachnospiraceae bacterium UBA3802
AAAAGAAAACAATAATAATATTTATAATATTTTTTTCATAAAAAACCGAATCTTAAAGGATTCGGTTTTTTGGTTACCCAAACGTACCAAAACTCTTGAGTTTAGGCGGTATTTCATAACATTAGAGAATTGATGGAAAAATTATAGTCAAAACTGATGGTCATAAATGGCATAATCATAACAGTTAAAGTATTGAATATAAAGGCAAAATTCAGTATGCATAAATAGTAATTATAAATATCTAAATAATAAAAAAGGCTTTGTGTACTTGTTTAGTACATAAAGCCTAGTTTTTGTTTTCTCGAACTAAATTTAATTATGATTTTCTGCCACACTAATAAGCTTTTGAATATCTTCCTTTTCGGGTGCATATTCTAATTTTGCATGGCAATTTGGGCATAGGGCCACGGCATTATTAATCAGTTTAGAATTAACAATGGCGTATTTTTGAAGATAAAAGACCTCAAGGTAAGGGTTTCCAGAAAAATCATCAAATGGTGCCGGTTCTCCACATAATTCGCACTTTCCGTCAGCATTTTTTTTGATTTTATTTTCAAGTTCGGCAAATTGTGATGAAGCATAGGCCAACATTCGATTAGAATAGTCGATAATTGGAATTTTTTGAGTTTCGATAGTAGATGAACCTACTTGATAGTCTACATTTTGAGAAGCATCCGATGAAATGAGGTCATCAATAGTAACATCTAAAGCATTAGCAATTAGTTTAATTTTACTGATTGGAGGATCAATAAGTCCATTTTCATAACGTGACAACATTGATTCAGGAATATTTACCATACCAGATAAAACTTTAAGACTATATCCCTTAGCCTGGCGAAATTTTTTTATATTCATTTTTCCCTCGAAATAGCGTAAATAAAAGGTTTTTATACATCAAACGTAACACATTTTTCGTATGCATGCAATTTCTTTCGCTAAACGAAAATAAAAAAGTTATTGACAATTACGTAATATATAATTAAAATTTCGTTAAACGCAATAAAATTACATATACGAAATAAAATTGCAAAAATGAAAAAGGACAATTATAAAGAAAATGTATGAGGCTTATACAATTTTTTTAAATGGAACGAAAAGAAAGCTTATTGCATATAGACCATATCAAGTAAAAGAATTGGTTAGGTTTTCTGTTGCCAATCGATATTTGAAAATAAGAGAAAGTGGAAATACAGGTTTGACTTATTCTGCCAGGGATTATGTATTTGCAGTAATTAGATTTTTAAACTATTGCATGGATCAATTGGGATTAGAGGATCTTGAAAACGATTTACCTAATATAACATTTCAAATGGCCCAGGATTATATAACTGATTATTGTCGAAAGCCAAAGACCAATAATGGAGAATATCGCGGCAAACAAGCCAGGTTGAATGAAGTAAAACTAATTACCCGATATTTAATTAATATCAAGAGTATCAATCCAAATCTTGCTGAATGCTGGCTCAAAGAGAAAAATGATGACAATGGAAAAACAAAATATCAAATAAAACCGATTTTGACATCGTCTGTTCCCAGTAAAGAAGTTAACAGAGACTGTGAAGATTGGTTTGCACAATTATTTCTGGACTATGCCTATAAAGAGGACATTAGAGTTTGGTTTATAGCGTTAATACAGTATTATACCGGTCTTCGCCCCAGCGAGGTTCTAAACTTAAGACACCCAAACTCGATATATGGCCCAAGCATAATATATTCGGTTGATTTAAGCGGAAATATTATGGATGTAGGGATAGATTTATCAAAAGAAGCATGGGAAAGACCTTTGCGTGATGATGGTGTAATTAATGGAAGAGTAAAAAAACCAAGAAATGCAATAATTTCTTATAAATCACATGAAATAATCATTGATGCATATTTGTTGATTTTAGGCCTTACAAGGGATAAAGAAAGACAGGATTACGGTCCTCTAATAATAAATAATTATAAAAACAAAAAAACCGGGAAATATATGGCATATACCTATGACAGCTATAGAATAGCCTTTCATAAAATAGTTGAAAACTATGTGTTTCCAAAACTTAGGGAGCAGGGTGGAAAATATGAAGCATATGTAAATCGTTTTGCGGGAAAAGACTATGGACCGCATATGTTTAGGCATGGATTTAGTTGTAGATTCGTAGAAGAAGGAAGCGAAGACTGGGCAACATTAATGGCATTAAGAGGCGATAAAAGTCCGGAATCTGCTGTTACTTATGTAGTTAAGGGCGGCGCATTCAAGCATATAACACAAAGATTGGCCAATTTGACCGGCGAAGAAATGTTAGGGGATAAAAAAAATGGAAGAAAAAATGGTGATATTGGAACATTGCCATTTAACCTTTGAAAAGAAAATAGATATTTTGGAAAAAGAGGCAAAGGATTGTTATAAAGTATCTAATAATCAAAGAGTTTATATAAAGGAATCATTAAAAAAAGAAATAGAACAAATACGTAAAGAAGCAACACCAATAAGCGAAATTCTTTCGAATGAAGATAAACAGGTAGTCAAAAGAACAATAAAACAACTTGAGAAAGAAGGAAAAATTTTTGAAAACAGACTAATGCCACTGGTGCAGGGGAAGTCAGTTAAAACAGAAGATATAAAAAGAGTATACGAAATTGCTGAGGAGTTAAAAAAAGATAATGATGGTAGATATAAGTCTGTACATTCATTATCAAAGATATATAAAGTTCCACAGTATAAAATAAATAACGCTGTTAGTTTTAACCGTCTAAATCAAAATTCTGAAGGTAGAATATCTCAGTTTGAATTTGAAAATCTCTATTGCGAAGATCAGAAAAAAGTCTCTTTAGAAGCCGTATTAGATAAGCTTGGTAAGAAAAACAAGTGGGTATATAGTACCGGTTTTATAAAAAGAATAAAGGATGGAGTACGGGGAAAAAGTATAAAAGGTGAATATGTTCCCGCTGCTATAACTTTAAACACAGATAAAGCCAATACTTTCTATATGGCGGATGATGAATTCGAGATTGAAAAATATATAAATAATCATTTCGAAAACATGCCTATAGAGAATTATGGATATTTATGGTCTCGTTTGGATGAAAAAACGAAAAATATACTGTGGTATGCGCTAGGAATAACGCCTTACGAAATTAACGCCGAACTTCAGCCCGCCCTTCATCAGGTAATGTCAATTCTTCTTAAGAGTGGAAAATGCTTTGAGGATTGGCAAGCAGGTGAAGTCCAGTTATACCTTCCTGATCTTTCGGAAAAAGCAATAAATCTCTTTAGAAGGATGGATGATTACACTAAAGAAGTAAGAGCGGGAAGGAAAATAATTAATTCCAGGATGCTACAAAGCGGGAAAGATGAAAGAAAATATACCGAGTGGCAATATATGAATCTTGGAAAAGCATTGTTTGATGAGGAATATATATTTGCATCAAACATGGTTGAAAGGGCAATTGAAGATTCAAAAGTGGCCCAGGCACTCTTGTATATGGCAATGAACATTATAGCAGCTTGGAGAAATATAGATATTTGTAGAATATACTTAGGCTTTACAATTCCTGAGATTCAAAGCACTGTTGATGAGATAAAAAAATCAAAGAAAGTGCAAGAAAACTTATCAAAAATCTATTTAAATTTTTCAATAACATATACTGAAGCGGTGCGCGCCTCAAAAAATAAAGGTGAGTTGGTATTTGCGTGTCCTATTCAGTTTTATTGTGTAATGGGAATGTACTTAACAATTGCTGAATACCATAGACTTAACGAAAATAGGGAAACTCTTTTATGCAGAAAAGACTTTCACAAAATCAATATATATGAAGATGCATTAGGCGAAGAAGTATATAAAAAACTATTCAATGATGAATTATTCAGTAATCGTCAGATTAATAAATCAATGCTTCAACATTACGTCGATATGGCAAAAAAATTATATAAGAATATTAAAATAAAAAGTCTGCCTGAGTTTTTAGGTTCGTATTTAAGAGGTCATAAGATGGATTATAAAAGAGGCCCTAAGAGTATTTTTCATTACATTAACCTATCAACAGATGACCTGAATTTTGATGAAATCACCTTATCGTTATGGCTTATAGGTACTTTGGGATTATATAAGAGTAAAGTGGCAAGAATTATATGTGATTTTCTTGACGAAAATAGGGATTGGGAAATAACAGAAACTGCGGAATTAATCAGTAGATTAAACATAGATCCGCTGGTGATGGAAAAAAAGATAGATATACTTAAAACAACCAACAATCAAATAAAGAATTTGGAAAGATTACCTCAAAACAACGAAGAACTGATTAATAAAGAAAAGTTTATTCAAGCGTTACTATTAGGAGTAGGAGAAAGAAAAGAAAAGAACGTTTTTTGCCTATTCAATGTTATTCACGGAAATGGAGAACATGAATGTAAAGGTCAAAAATATTGTTCCGGAGCTCCCAATGAGTATGGGGGACTGTGTCAATATGCTATTTATTCATACGAATACATATTTGAATTAATTATAAGGCGTAGGGCATGTATAAGAAAATTGAAAGAACTAGATGAAAGCTATAATAAAGGATTGCGTTCGGAAGATATAGTAAATCAAATTAAAAGAAACGAAAGGGTTAAAGATAACCTTGAGAATACAATTAAAAATTTCATGGGAAATTCAGAATTTCCGAAGATGCTAAGAGAAGATTTGTATCAATTATATGTGGAGAGTGAATCAAATGATTATTCCGCTTTACCAGAAGGATAATACGGCGAAAAAGCAGATGATGATTAATATCAGTTTACACAAAGAGGAGGAATTCCCATTTGCTGATTATTATTCAAATCTTGTTACAGAGAAAGTAATAATTGGAAATGATTATTATGCTTCTATGTGGATTATAACAAATCAACAAGATAAGGTGACAATAAATTTTGATTCCATAAAATATACTCCCAAAGGGCTTGAAGAAGATTACGAGGAATTCTTAAAAAGATTTCTTCTTGGAAGGATAAGACAAGAAAGATACGCCATCACGGAAGCAAGATATATAAAAAGGTTTATTGAGATTGGAAATAAAACAAAGGGCTTTGAAGTAATAAACAATATAAAACTAAATAAAGGAGAATATTATGCATTAGAAGAATTCATAGAGGAAACAAATCTTAACATTAATATTGATTTGTTTGGCGCAGAAGATGAAAAAAGTGGTGGACAAAGGGAATTGGCGGAAGGATGCCATACATATTACGTTATTGATAAGGAATTAAAGAGTTTTTGGAAAAACGCATCTGAGGAAGAAAAGATAATATATTTCCCGTTATATATGTTTTGGATTGTATGTAATGTCATCCCTACAAGGCCGGTTGAGTTTTGTATAACCCAAAGAAATTGCGTTTACAAAAAAGGAACGCAGTATTACCTTCGATTGAAAAAAACTCCTAACAAAGGATCCCAGCAAAAAAGAATCAACAATGTAGACAAGTACCCGGAACTTGTGGTTCCGATTCTTTCAGATTTAGGAGAAGAAATACTTTGGTACATATTTAAAACCAATAATACTCACCCCAAAGAATCAAATAGGCTATTTACAAATGATTCATATAATCTGTTATTAGGAAGAAATGTCGACAGTTTGTTTAAAGTTATAAACTTGGCAGGATTAAAGGATTCTTTTAATAAAAAGCTAGTGGATGAAAAAAACTATCAAATGGTTTTCGAAGAAAATGGTGTTACTTCATACCAGCAAGATGAATGGATTTCAAATTGGTGCCTTGGAGATTTAAGACATTTAGCTATTTCTCATTTGATAAGAGATGTCGGAGACGTATCCCTTGCAATGATTTATGCTGCACATTCTAACATTTCAACAACTTGTGGTTACTACAATATAAAAGAATTTGAAAATAATATGATTAATAAATTTTCTGAAGACCGAAAGGAAAAGGCAATCATATATGGGCAACATCTTGAAGAAGGTTTACCAAAGATAAATGGAGGTTTCTGTACTAATAATCTTGGTTTAGATAATGATATATGCGCATTATACCCAACCGATTGTAGTGGCTGCAGATTCCACATAAAAGAAAGAGGAGTCGTAAAAGAAAAAACAAAAAAAGAAGAAACAGAGGAAAAATATAATCATATGGTAAAACTAGTGTTTAAACAGGAAATAGAAGAAGCTAGGGAAGTAATGCGGGAATTGGGATTTATTTAAAGATTATCAAGGAAATAAATGGGAAGAGCAAAGAAATTTACAGATAAAGAACTGAAAATGATAGCAAATGCTGCTATATATGACATTGAAGGCAAAGGGCTATTATTTAGCAAAATTGGAAATAATCTAATCTGGGAATATGTCTGTCATCTTAAAGACATTAATAAGGATGAAGCAATAAAAAAGTTAAGAATGTCGGACCATACATACGATCAGACGCAATTAGAAGAGTTATATGAAAGGATAATAACTAAGTACGAACTAAGTGATGCATATAAAGAAGCAACACAGGAAGCATTAAATGAGCGAAAAAAACTCCAGGAAACGTTTTTTGACAATAATCAGAGAAAAAAGGGAGTAACCAATCGCTTATATACTAGATTTAATGCGAAAAGTTTTTATGAAAAAAACAAAGAAAATATAAAGGAAGCCTTATTGGAATTGGAAAACAAGTTCAATGCATTGCTTGATACGAATTTTGAATTAAACCAAAAGATTAAAAAATTTGAAAACGAAACATATCATTCGGAATCTGTCAGTGAACTGCTTTTACAGATTGATAATCTGAAAAAAGAAAAAAAGGAAATAGCGGATGATAATATTCAACTCATAAATACGTTGAAATCCCAGGAGAATCTACTTAAATCATTAAATGAAAAAGCTGCGTTGATTGTAATTAATGACTGCAATATGGACAAGGTGCCATTAAGAGAATATGAAGCAAAATACACTTTGGCCAAAGAGTTAACTTATCTAAAAGAGAAAATAGAAAAGGATGAAGAAGAATTCAATAGGGAGATGATTCATTTGGTGGAAAAGAATGGAGAGGAGTAGTAACAATTTTTGCTTCCAAATCTCGGCACCTATGGCGATGTTTGGAACGCCGACAAGCAAATTAGGATGTGAAATGATCTCATATCCGATGCCAACGTATTCTTCCGTAATAGGTATGCTAAATGCCATATATCACAGAGACGGGTTAGAATGGGTGGTCTCGGCAGTAAGAGTCATGAATAAGGTAGAATATCAAAGTATGACAATAAAATATCCTACATATAAGAGAAAGAAAGACAGGTTTATTTATTCGTATTTGTCGAATCCTAAATATCAGGTTCTTGCGTATTACAAGATGGATAAAAAATATATAAATGACGAAAATGCAGATTGCTATCTTGATGCTGATGAAGAAATTGAAAAAGCTATAAGAAGAGGCGGAAACAACATTGTATTTCTCGGGAAACGACATGGGAGTATGGCTTTGGTAGAGCCATGTGAGTGGATGTCGGGAGATGGATATTACGATAATAAAGGAAAAAGTGAGCCGATTAGAATGTTTTATAAGTTTGAATTTATCGGAAAAAGAAAGAAAAAAAGAATTAACAAAGTTGGTTTTTGCATGCAGTATATGGAAAATGGTGTCATAAACTTTGAAAAGAGGCTTTCTCATATTTACGAGGTGAAAAGATAGCGATGTTAACAGAAGTATTATCTACGTATGGCGAAAATCTTGTTAGGAACAATATCATAGATAAAATAGCATTTACAAAAAAGCCCATAGCTATATATTTCGTACTGTCTGAAGAAGGGGAATTATTAGAAAAAATTGAGCCGGAAAAACTTTTATTTGAATATATTCCTGTTTCATTTTTTGGAAATAGTTTTTCTACCGCTAGAGTATCTGAAAACGACATAGTATTTCCTCTGTTTGAACAGATTAGTACTTTTTGTAGGCCGGAAAGAAAAGAACTGTATTTCAAAGAAATAAAGAAATTTCGTGAAGAGATAAACGACGAAAAGATAAGTGTAATTAGCAATTTTATCCTGAATTACGACTGGGATAAAGATGTTACTAATTGGACTGCAAAGCAAAGCAAATTTGTGTATGTGTATTTAAAAAAACGAGGTGAAACTGTTTCTATTACAGAGGATTCCGAATTAGTCAAAAAAATAAACAAATGGCTCCTGGACAAAATAACATCGGACTCAGGTGAAGTTGATTTATTGGGACGTGAATTGTCACACGATATTAGAAAACATAGTACTATAAAATTAGACGGCCCGATACAACCTAGGCTTATTTCAGAAAAGGCTTATAAAGAAAAATATTATTGGGAAGAGAAAAGGGATGGAAAAGTATGTGTTATATCTCCTAAAACAGAATTATATTTTGATTTGGGAATAAAATATTTACAAGATAAGGCATCAACCCAAATACATGGAAGATATTATTCATTAAATGATATTAATAGTGATTTTTATGTTCCGTTGTATTTTAATATGTCAAATTTTGCAAGAAGATATGGGTTTGAGGTTGAAGAAAAAAAGGATTGGGACGAATTTAAAGAGTGGTTTCTAAATAAAAGCAAAAATGTGAAATTGATGTATGTAGAATTTGATAATTTTAATCAAGGAAGAATAAGCCAATATCAAGTTTACAAATATAACGAAATAGAGTCAGAGGAAAAAATACTGAACATTATAAAGTATATAGAAAAAACGACAGTATTTCGTAAGGGAGAAATTGCATTTTCCCTTCAAAGAACAATCAAAGAAGTAATTGATCGGAAACATGGATATCAAAGAGGTAATAACGAAGGATTGTATTCCGGCGACGCTAAATCGAATATTAATTTTAATCAGGAATATTCAAAATTTATTCGCGCGGTGCTTGAAGGAAATTATGAAAGAATCGCCACAGAATATGTTCTTCCAGATTTGGCTCAAAAGATAAAGGCTGAAGAAAAAGAAGAGATAAAAAAAGATATTTATTTTATGGCAGCGTTGAATCAAAAAGAATTAAATAATCAAAATATAAGAAATAGTATTGATTATATGTTTGGAGAATTGCTTGCATCGTTTCATATGTATGAGATGTATTCAAGAAATAAAAACAGCAGAAATTATGATGAACTGACTTATGTACAAAAAAAGATTACTTCACTAAAGGCAAATCCATATAGGGCATTAATTATATTAGAAGACGTGCGACGAAGATACAGGGATCGTGACAGTAAGAGGCAAGACTATTTTGAAAAAAGAATTGTAAGAACGAAAAATGAATTGCTGGCTTTAGGATTAAATAGCAACACAAAATGTCTTACCAATGAAGTTTTTGTAGGATTCGAAAATGTTTTAAATAATGAGTATCTGAAACATAGGGAGCCGGATGATGTTGTCTATTATTTATCTAAAATAGTAGATAAGAATATAATTCAAGTAGAGCTATTATCAGAAGACAAAAAAGAGGATTTTTCGCCAGATTCAAAAATCGGGTACAGGGTGATAATACAAGAATATGTAGAGAAAAAGGAGAATAGTGATGCTTAAATATAATTACAGATATGTTTTGTTGTTTGATGCAATCAATTGTAATCCTAATGGAGATGCGAGCTTTGGTGAACCTAGAGTAAGAGATATTGATGACAGGGGATTAATTACAGAATGGTGTATCAAATATAAAATTAGAAAGGTGTTTTTTGAAGAAGGAGAAAAAGTACTTCATTTTCAAAGGGATGAAGATTATACGGTATTCGGAGAGATTGATGCATATAATAAAACAAATGAGAAAGCCAAAGAGGATGAATTGGATTATATCGATACAAGGCTATTCGGTTCGCTTGATGCTGCCAGTCGACTTAAGGATTCCAGAGCAATAAAACTTATGGGTGCTTTTTCAATTGATCATGCGATGACAATCGATCCAATTATTATAAAAGAACTGGCGATAAACAGGGATTTTAAAGTTGATGTGGATGAAAAAGGAAATAACAAAGGAAGAAAAAATGATAATAAATTCCCAATAGTAGAATATGGATTATATTTAAGTAAAGGAGGTATAAATAAAAAAAGAGGGACCCAAATGAATGTGTCGGATCAAGATGTGGAATTGCTTTTTGAAGCAATGTTAAGTATGTTTGAAGGAGATTATTGTTCAACTCGACCAATGGGTTCAATGAACATAAGGAAACTGATTGTATGGAAAAGTGAAGAAAGCCTTCCATCGCCAACAAAACTTATGGAAAGTATTGTTATATCTAAATCTGAAGGAGTGGGAATTCCATCAATGTATTCAGATTATAAGATAACAATAAACAGTGATATACCTTACAAAGAATATGTTATGTTGAATACATAAACTAATAATATGAAATATCAAGAATATTAGTCTGGAATATGTCATTTTACATGCCTATTATTGTTTGAGGTTTTAGATGTATGTAATAAAGGCGTACCATTAAAAACGTTTTTGGTTTCCTTCCGCAGTTCTAATATGTAAAATAGCATATCATTATAATTCACAAAGCATCATTTCTTCTTCACAAACCAGTTTTAGAGGAATGTAAATAGCATATTATTAAAAACAAAGTTCGTAGGCTGCTCTAACTACGCTCAGAAAGCATGTAAAAGCATACCATAAAAACTGCAGATAATCCGAAAGATCCAGGATGATAGACTAGGTAATAAAGTAATCTTTTAATCCTTAAAGGATTCGTATAATAACAAAAAAATAATTAGAAGGACTAATATTCTTATTAAAAAGGGGAGCATAAAGCTCCCCTTTATAGATTCAAATATAAAAAATTATAAAATGAATAAAAATAAATTTTCTGTCTATTCTGAAAATATTTTTAGTTTTTTAAATTTTCGGACTTCAATAATTGCGGAATACCTTCTTGAGCATATAGACAACGGGAATCAAAGTGTCGTCAAAACAACGTATGAGCTTTACCGAAGAGCAAAGGAAGGCAGCATCGATGCCGAGAATCTTTATGAACTTTTGCAAAGCGAGGAAGAGGAAGAACAAAGCAGGAATGAAAATGAAGTCGTAAAAGAATCCGCCGATCCGGCAGAAAAAACAAACTTCAAAGAAATCAAAAAAAATAAAACAAAACTTGAGCAGACAATAGACAAACTCTTTTATTTAATGAAAAAGAAAAACAATGAAAGAGAAAAAACGCAAGAACCGCTTTTTAATCATGAAGAAATGTTTAATGTAACGGAAGCGAAAGAGGAAAGGTATGCAGTAGGCGAAACAGTGATACTCAGTCTGCCCGAAGGAAATTCAAGAAGACTTATCAGCAGGGATCAGAACATAGAGGATGCCCGACTTGAAGATTTTCCCTGTGTTTTGGGTTCAAAATCCGACTGCGTGGATATCCTTTTGCGCGATAAATCCGTATCGCGCATGCATGCTCAGATAGATGAGGCGGAAGGAAAGCTTTACATTTATGATCTGAATTCGACCAATGGGACCTATATCAACGGAATCAAGGTGGTTTCGGGGGAGAACGAGATTAAAGAAGGCGATGAAATAAGGCTTGGAAACCTTCGTTTTGTACTCGCATAACTAAAGGAAATAGACTTGCGTATGAATTGGCACGATATTATAATTGACCTTGGGAGCATTTTATATGAAGTTTTGCTTCATAAATGTATAAAGAAAAGGTGCTATTAGGGTGAATATTAATATTTATTACGGCGGCCGGGGGCTTATAGGGGACCCGACGCAATATGTCATAAAGAAAATGTGTGAAGTTCTTGAAGAACTTAACGTAAACGTAAAAAGATATGATTTATACGAAATCAAGAATGCGATTACGACTCTTCCGAGAACTTTAAAGGAAGCTGACGGTGTTATTCTTGCCACGACGGTTGAGTGGTACGGAATAGGCGGATATATGCAGCAGTTTCTCGATGCCTGCTGGCTTTACGGAGACAAGGATGTTATTTCAAAGATTTACATGTGTCCGGTTTGCATGTCCACTACTTACGGCGAACGTGAAGGCAAGATGAACATGACCACCGCATGGGAAATTCTCGGCGGCAAGCCGATAAGCGGTATTTGCGGATACATTCCCGATATTGCTTCTCTCGAATATAAGGAAGAATATGACCGTATAATTGAGAAAAAGGCCGAAAACATGTACAGAAGCATTTCTCAAAAGCTCGCATCCTTCCCTTCGAGCAATCAGGCGGTTAAGCAAAAGGTATCCGTTACTCAGAATGTTGACCTTACTCCGCAGGAGACCGAACAGCTTTCCATGTATGCGGCAGATGAGGAATATGTGGCAAGACAGAAGGAAGATATCAAGGAACTTACGGGTATTTTTCATAACAAGCTTGAGAATCAGGAAGTCGACGACGAGGAGAAATACATCGATGATTTCAAGAAAAAGTTTACTCCTCAGGCAGGTGTTAATGCCATCTATCGACTTAAGATAAAGAATTTCAAAAAGGATTTGATTATAAAAGTTGCCAATGCGAAGCTTGAAGTATTTTACGGGCAGAGCGAATACAGCGATGTAAAGCTTGAGTTAAATTCTGAGATTCTCGATCAGATTATCGCAGGCGAAAATACATTCCAGAGAATGTTTATGAGCGGAAAAATGACATCAAAAGGAGATTTCAATTTATTGAGAGCCCTTGACAATCTTTTCCCGTTTTCGGTATAACACATACAATACAAATACTTTTTAAAGGAGATCGGAAAAGATGAAAGACGATTGCATTTTCTGCAAACTTGCAAACGGAGTAATTCCCACAAATTCAATATATGAAGATGATGATTTTAATGTGATTCTGGATTTGGGTCCCGCAACCAAAGGACATGCGTTGATCCTCCCCAAAGAGCATTATGCAAATATTTATGAAATTCCCGAAGAGACTGCAGGCAAAGTCATGATTCTTGCAAAGAGACTTGCAATCAAAATGACAGACAGACTCGGGGCTGACGGCTTCAATCTGGTTCAGAACAACAATGAATGTGCCGGCCAGACAGTTTTTCATTTTCATTTCCACCTTATTCCCAGATATGAAAATGACGGCCAGAATCTTTTATGGAATCCCACTTCTCCTTCGGCAGAAGAACTCGCCGAAATAAAGGATATCCTTACAAAATAGTTTATCAATCCTTAAGCGGAGACCGATATGGAAGACAATAAAGAGAATGTAACGGAAAATCAGTCCGTCGAAGATAAGATTAACGGGCTTCGAAAAAATTATCTTAAAGCGGATATAATATGGAAACTCGTATCCACGGTGGTGTTTATCATCGCGGGTGTTTATGTTGTACTTGTTTTTAAGAGAGTCATCAATTTCAATTTTCTTACGAACTCACTTATAGTACTTGCACTGCTTATAGTCATTTTCTTATGCGTATACCTTCTTCCGCATTTTTTGAAAATGAACTCAAAGCACAAGGAATACATGACCAAGTACAAAGAGGCATTTTTAAAACCCACTTTGGAAGAAGCTTTTTCCAAGGGCGAATACAATGATTTCGAAAAGATTTCAACCAGGGATCTGACGAGAAATTCAATGCTAAAAAAAGCCAAAAGTGCGGTAGCAAACGACTGCATCAGAGGCACATATAAAAAGATTCCTTTTCTTCGTTACGATCTTGCTTTAAGATACGGAAAGAAAAAAGCAGGCTCGGACTGCGTTATGATTGTTTCTCAGGTAGACACTCATTTAAAATCGGAAGTTCAGATAATCGGCAAAGACTTTAAAATCGGCGGAATGGAATACGAACAGCCCGAGACATATTGCAAGATATTAAGTTCCCATGAGAAGTTCGATTCGAAATTCTCGGTATATGCCAAGGAACAGGATGACGGACAGAAATTCTTAAAGGAATCTCTTGCAGCGAAAATAGTCAAATTCAAGGCCGGAGGTCCCATAGCTTTATTCTTTGACAAGGATGAAGTCAGCATCATCATAAGAAGAAGCAAAGATGCAATGGAAGCTCCCGTTTACAAAAAAATTAAAAAGTCCCAAGCCGTAAAGGAAGCCAACGAGGAAGTTAAAATCATCAAAGAATGGATTGATATTCTTGAAGACTGCATGTAATCGAAGAGAGATTAAGCGTATCATGCAATGGAGTTTCGAAATGAGTTTTCGAAATTAGAAATAAAAGAATGAGTAAAATAAAAAACACGATATCAAAATCGTGTTTTTTATGTATAAGTTTATATAATTTCTACGGACGGTTTATTACCGCATCTTCAATCAAAGAGATGATTTTGTCGATGGCGTTTATCTGAGAACTGTTTTCCATGGCTTCTATGTATTTTTCCTTGTTCTCATCAAGCTCTTTAACCTTGGCAACCAAAGTTATTTCATCCAGATCCTCTTCCTGAAGAACGAGCGAGTAGCCCTGTGCTTCGAATGAATTGGCATTAAGAATCTGGTCACCTCTGCTGGCTGCTTTGGAAAGCGGAATCAAAAGGTTGGGCTTTCTTAATGAGAGCAGTTCGCAAATGGCATTGGCTCCGGCACGCGATATTACCAGATCGCTCATTGCCATGACATCCTTTAATTCGCTCTTTAAATATTCAAACTGCTTATATCCTTCTGTAGTAAGCAAAAGATTGTCGATTCTTCCGTTTCCGCAAAGATGAACAACCTGATAATCCTTAAGAAGTTCGGGAAGTGCTTTTCTTACGGCCTTGTTGATGGCAACCGAACCTGTACTTCCTCCGATTACCATGATGACGGGCTTTTCTTTGTTAAAGCCGCACATTTCTCTTGCAGCATCGGCATTTCCTTCGAAAAGTTCAGCTCGAACGGGTGAACCGGTAAGCTCGGCTTTGTTTTCGGGAAGTTTGGAAACCGTCTCGGGGAAGTTGCAGCATACTTTTAATGCCTTGGGTATGCATAATTTGTTTGCAAGACCGGGAGTCAGGTCGGATTCGTGAATGATGCAGGGAATTTTCAGACTCGCTGCGGCTCTGACAACAGGTACGGCCACATAACCGCCTTTTGAAAATACCACATCGGGTTTGATTTCCTTTAAATACTTTTTGGCCTCAAAGAATCCTTTTATTACCTTGAAAGGATCGGTAAGGTTTTTGGGATCGAGGTATCTTCTTAATTTTCCGACGGGAACTCCGTAGTAAGGAATGTCAAAATCGGCAATTAACTTCTTTTCGATGCCGTCCACGGAACCCATATATGTTATTTCATACCCGAGCTCTTTGAGTTTGGGCAAAAGTGCGAGATTGGGAGTAACATGACCGGCAGTACCGCCGCCGGTAAGAACGATTTTTTTCATATATAAAACCTCTTATGTTGTTCTTTTCAAAATGCTATTATAGCAAAAAGATTTAAGCATTTCCATAAATATAAGAAGAAAGAACGAAATTGCAAAAAAGACGGGGCATACTTGAAATAAGAGGGGGTATAAAGTATAATCCATATTGTTAAAAATATAGCAGACTTAAATTTTCATAAATCGAATAAAAACGGAGGAATTAATGATGGCTAATTGGAAAAACCTTGATACACTCGAATCTTTCAAGGAACTAGAAGGAAAAAAGAAAGTAAGCGTTAAAGAAGCAATGAGCGGCGAAAACGGCGCAAAGAGAGTAAAGAATTACAGCGTTCCCATGGCAGCAGGCCTTACTTACAATTATGCTGCAAAGGCAGTTGATGACGATATTCTCGCCGTATTCGAAAAGCTTGCAAAAGAAGCTGAACTTACGGAAAAATTTGAGGAACTTTTCAACGGAGAAGTAATCAATACAGGCGAAAAGAGACTTGTTCTTCATCATCTTACACGTTCCCAGCTCGGAAACGATGTCATCAAAGACGGTGTAAACAAGAGAGAATTCTATCTTGGCGAGCAGAAGAAAATCGCGGATTTCGCCAACGATGTTCATGCAGGAAAGATAGTTAACGGTGCAGGTGAGAAATTCACTACCGTTGTTCAGATTGGTATCGGCGGTTCTGATTTGGGACCCCGTGCCATTTATATCGCCCTTGAAAACTGGGCAAAGAAGACCGGCAATTTCAACATGGAAGCAAAGTTTATAAGCAATGTCGATCCCGACGATGCAGCAGGAGTTCTTGCGGGAATCGATGTGGCTCATTCGCTTTTTGTACTTGTTTCCAAATCCGGTACTACACTTGAGACACTTACCAACGAATCATTCGTAAAAGATGCGCTTGCAAAAGCAGGTCTTGATGCATCAAAGCATATGGTTGCCGTAACAAGCGAGACATCACCTCTTGCAAGCAACAGCGGATATCTTAAGGCATTTTTTATGGATGACTTCATCGGCGGACGTTTTTCATCATGTTCTGCAGTAGGCGGTGCGGTATTGTCACTTGCTTTCACACCCGACGTTTTCGCACGTTTCTTAAACGGTGCGGCTGAGGAAGACAAGCTTGCCACAAACAAGAGCGTTAAGGAAAATCCCGCAATGCTCGATGCTTTAATCGGTGTTTACGAGAGAAATGTTTTGGGATTCCCTTCAACGGCACTTCTTCCTTATTCACAGGCTTTGAGCCGTTTCCCCGCACATCTTCAGCAGGCTGACATGGAATCAAACGGCAAGTCTGTCAACAGATTCGGAGAGTTCGTAAATTATCCTACAGGTCCCGTTCTTTTCGGAGAGCCCGGTACCAACGGACAGCATTCATTCTATCAGCTCCTTCACCAGGGCACTGATATTATTCCTCTTCAGTTCATCGGATTCAACGAAAGCCAGCTCGGCGTAGATGTAAACATTCAGGGAAGCACAAGCCAGAAGAAGCTTTGCGCCAATGTTGCGGCACAGATTATAGCTTTCGCATGCGGAAAAGATGATGAGAACAACAACAAAAAGTTTGCGGGCAACCGTCCTTCAAGCATCATAATCGGAAAGCAGCTTACACCCGAATCCATGGGTGCGCTCCTTTCACACTTTGAAAACAAGATTATGTTCCAGGGCTTCTTATGGAATGTAAACAGCTTCGATCAGGAAGGCGTTCAGCTCGGCAAGGTCCTTGCAAAGAAGGTTCTTGCACATGATACGGAAGGTGCATTAAAAGAATTCAGCGATTTATTCGAGATTTAATCCGATGGAGGAAAAAGTAAAATCCATTTGGGATGAGGTAGATTTACCAAAAGAAGAAGCCGCTGATAAGCCTGATCCCGAACAGTCTGAGAATACGACTGACGGATTGTTCAAAGTCAAAACATTTGAAAACGCTGAAAAAGGCGAAAAATACGATAAAGAGCCTGCCGAATACGAGAGCAGTCCCGAATTCAAACTGAGCATTGAAAAGGAAGACAATGCCGAGAAAAAAGGTCTTTTAAGTCTTTTGATTATCGCTCTTTGCGCCGTGGTGCTTTGTGCTTCGATTGCCGGAATTTTCGTTACGATTGTTCACAGAAACAGGGAACTTAAGAATTCCCAGGCCGAGATGGAAAGACTAAGGAATCTTAAAGACATAACACCGTCGGATCCGTCTTTATCGGGCGGAGCGGAGACAGTGCTTGAGGGCTCTGCCGAAGGCAATTCTCCCGTAAAAAAAGAGAGCGAAAAAGCAGAGATTCTTGATAAATACAAGGCGCTTTACGAAGAAAACCCCGATATAATCGGCTGGCTATCCATCGACGGTACCGTAATAGATTATCCCGTAATGCAGACTCCGGATGATGAGGAATATTATCTGAACCGCGGGTTCGATAAACAATACAGCGATAACGGATGTCTTATCATGGATACCGATTCAAACGTGGGTGTGGGAACAAAAGAAGGCGATTATCTCGGCGGAAGCGACAGGCCTTCGGATAATCTCATCATTCATGGTCATACGATGAAAAACGGCGAGATGTTCGGAAACCTCTCCCTTTATGAAAAAGAGGATTACGCAAAAGAACATAATATCATTAAGTTCGACTCGCTTTACGAATCAAGGGAATACGAGGTCATTGCCGTCTTTTATTCACAGGTTTATTACACTACCGACGATTGCTTTAAATATTACAAATTCTTCTCGGCTGACAATCAGGAAGAATTTGATGACTGGTACGACAACATAAAGGATTTATCCCTTTTTGACACCGGAGTTGAGGCAAAATTCGGAGATGAATTCATCACTCTTTCGTGCTGCGCTTATCATGTGGAAGACGGAAGATTCGTGGTTGTCGGAAAGCGAATTAAATAACAATATCGAAAACAAGGCAATATCCGCTTATCGGGTATTGTCTTTTTTTTTATTCCGTCAAAGAAAAAAAGTTTACATAAATTGTGGAACATATTTGATTTTAGTGTTATAATTTAATGGATAATGTGCGCAGTATTGCTTTTTAACGGGAACATTTATCTTTGCAAAATTAATTTTACTTAACGGGGGTTCACAATGAAATATGACGTAATAATCGTCGGAGCAGGCCCGGGAGGCATATTCTCGGCATATGAACTGACGAAATTAAACGATAAACTTAAAATAGCAATCTTTGAGGCAGGCAATCCTCTTGAAAAAAGAAAATGCCCCATCGACGGCGTAAAGGTTAAAAACTGTATCAAATGCCCGAGCTGCGCGATAATGAACGGCTTCGGCGGAGCAGGTGCTTTTTCGGACGGCAAATACAATATCACCAATCAATTCGGCGGCTCGCTTTACGAATATATCGGCAAAAACGAAGCAATTGATTTGATGAAGTATGTTGACGATATTAACCTTCAATACGGCGGAAAAGGAACAAAATTATATTCAACCGCCGACACAAAGATTAAAAAAATGTGCCTCGAAAACGGCCTTCATCTTTTGGATGCACAGGTTCGCCATCTTGGTACAGACATAAATTACGTGGTTCTTGGAAACCTTTACAATCATTTAAAAGACAGAGTTGAGTTCTTCTTCAGAACTCCTGTTGAAAAGGTCGAAAAGAACGAAGACGGCTACACAATCGTTACCGCAGACAACAGGTATGAGTGCGAAAAATGTATTATTTCGGTCGGTCGAAGCGGAAGCAAATGGATGGAGACCGTCTGTGCGGATCTTGATATCCCCACAAAGTCCAATCGAGTG
This sequence comes from Lachnospiraceae bacterium UBA3802, assembly GCA_002369155.1. Classification (GTDB taxonomy): domain Bacteria; phylum Bacillota; class Clostridia; order Lachnospirales; family Lachnospiraceae; genus UBA3766. The sequence continues at coordinate 18,976 of DFEM01000017.1, forward strand.
GACATAGGTGTCAGAGTCGAACTTCCCGCAGAGATTTTCTCGGCACTTACGGATGAATTATACGAAAGCAAGATTGTGTACAGAACCGAGAAATTCGAGGATCTGGTTCGTACCTTCTGTATGAATCCTCACGGTGCGGTTGTTAACGAGAATACAAACGGAATCGTGACGGTTAACGGTCACAGCTATGAAGATCCCGAAAAGCATACGGACAATACCAACTTTGCTCTTTTGGTATCCAAGCATTTTTCAGAGCCTTTTAAGGACAGCAACGGATACGGCGAGAGTATTGCACGCCTTTCAAATATGCTCGGAGGCGGCGTAATCGTTCAGCGTTTCGGAGATTTGGTAAGAGGAAGACGAAGCAATCCCGAGAGAATCAGAGAGGGATATGTTACACCTACTCTTGCGGCAACACCCGGCGATTTGAGTCTTGTCATTCCAAAGAGAATTCTCGACGGAATCATCGAGATGATTTATGCGCTCGACAAGATCTGCCCCGGTACCGCAAACGACGATACGCTTTTATACGGTGTGGAAGTCAAGTTTTACAATATGGAGGTTGAGATAGATAACAACCTCGAGACCAGAAACAAGGGCCTCTTCGTTATCGGCGACGGTTCCGGCGTGACACATTCGCTTTCACATGCATCTGCGAGCGGCGTATATGTTGCAAGATATATTGCAGGTGCAAATTAAATTAATAAAATGACGGAGACATGAATTAATGAGCAATCTTGAAGAAGTCAGAAAGTTTTTTGAAAAAGACAGATTCGCCACGGAAAACGGAATGATTATCGAAGCCGTCGGCGAAAAATATGCCAAATGCAGCATGACGGTTTCCCAAAGGCACATGAATGCGGTCGGAAATGTCATGGGAGGCGTATATTTTACCATCGCGGATTTTACATTTGCGGTAGCAACCAACCATGAAGAACCCGGAATAGTATCGCTTTCTTCAACCATTACTTTTCATGCAACCGCAAAAGGCGAAAAAATAATCTGCGAAGCAAAGAAAATAAAACACGGAAGGACGACCTGTGTTTATGAAATGACCGTAACCGACGAAAACGATAATTTACTGGCTACGGTTTTGACAACGGGATACAATACCCGGAAACATTAACCCGGAACAATCGAATCGGCGTTAACGCAAGGAGACGAAATATGGTAAGATTGGGAAAAATTTTCAGTATAACTAAAATCAGTGCGATTCAGACAGCGGCATTAAGCGCTCTCTTTTTCGCGGTTTTCATTACATCCTACAGTTCTAATGCTGCCGGAGATTATGAGATGAAAGCGTGGGAAAAAACCTACATAAAACAACCGGAATATTTCGAGACATCAATCGGATTGGATTCCTATGAGGTTGCCGAGGCTGAAATCACAGGGGTTTCCAGAAAAATGGAAATCGAAGACGGAAGCAATATCGAGGTAATCAGTCCCGAATCACAGCTTCTCATGGATATAAGCAATACTCTCGGAGGTCAGATAGGAATTGCATGTGTCGATTCATACGTAAATGTAAGAGTCGAACCGAATTCCGAAGCTGAACCGACAGCCAAGATTTATGACGGCGCCGTGGTATTTATCAACGAAAAAGACGGAGACTGGTTTAGAATCAAATCGGGAAATGCCGAAGGATACGTAATGAGTCAGTATTTCCTCTACGGCGAGCATCTTGCCGAGCAGATTCTGATGGATGAGCCTTACACCAAGGAAGAACTTCTCGTTGACAAGACATACACGGTAGGCATTACCCTCGAGGAAGAAGAAGCGATAAGAATTGCCAAGGAAGAGGAAGAGAGAAAAGAGAGAGAAAGAATTGCCAAGCAACAGGAAGAGGCAAGAAAAGCTGCAATGGCTGAAGGCAATACATATTCTCTTGAAGATACAAGTGAATTAAGAAGAGAACTTGTTAATTACGCATGCCAGTTCGTAGGATTGAAATACGTAATGGGCGGTAACTCGCTTGAGACTGGTACGGACTGCTCAGGATTTACAAAGCTTATTTACGCTCACTTCGGATACGGCATAGACAGAACACCTTCCGGTCAGTACAACAACAACGGAAGACTGGTTACTTATGCCGAAGCACAGCCCGGAGATATCATCATCTACGGTAAGAACGGAGTTTGTACACATGCCGCAATTTACATCGGCGACGGAAAGATTGTACACGCTGCGAACAGCCGTCAGAATACATATATAGGTAATGCAACATACAACACCATTATGGGTGTTAAGAACATCATAGACTAAAACAAAATGATTAATCTTCCCGTTGAATTTGAAAACAGAATGAAAGAAATGTTAAAAGATGATTTTGAGCAATTCATGGCATCTTATGACGAGAAAAAGAAAACGGGAATAAGAATCAATACGGTAAAGATTTCAAAGGATGATTTTATAAAGACATTTCCCGTTAACCTTTCACCGGTACCCTGGTGCGATACGGGATTTGTTGCTTCCGGCGATGAAAAATACGGACGTGATGCATTGCATGATGCGGGCGCATTTTACATGCAGGAGCCCTCGGCAATGGGACCGGTTGCCGCAATCGCCGATATAACGGATCTTACAGGTAAAAAGGTTCTTGATCTATGTGCCGCTCCCGGAGGAAAATCAACTGAACTTGCCTCATACATGGGCGATACGGGCTTGCTTGTATCCAATGAAATCAACAAAGACAGATCATCAATCCTTTCTTCAAATATCGAAAGATGCGGCATAAGAAACTGCGTGGTTTTAAACGAAACTCCGGAGAACATCGCCGAAAGGTTTGAAGAATTTTTCGATGTGGTGGTAGTCGATGCTCCGTGCTCGGGCGAAGGAATGTTTCGAAAAGACGAAACGGCTATAAAAGAGTGGAGCATGGAAAATGTAACAATGTGCGCCAAAAGGCAGGAAGATATCCTTAAGGAAGCTGTAAAAACAGTAGCTCCGGGCGGATATCTTGTATATTCCACCTGCACATTTGCTCCTGCTGAGGATGAGGAGCAGATAATAAAATTCTTATCGGACAATCCGGATTTTGAAGTGATGTCCGTTCCGCTTTTTCGTTTTTTTGATTTCGGTCATAAGGAATGGCTTTCAAACGGTTTATCAGATGAAGAGGATGTTTTGAAAAAATGCGCCAGACTCTGGCCGCATAAAATCGACGGCGAAGGACATTTCATCTGCGTTCTTCACAATACATCCTTACACAAAGAAAACGAAAAAGGAAAAAAGAAAAAAGCCGAAGGGTCAGCCGACAGGAAGACATTTTCGTTAATCGAGACTTTTGTCAAAGACAATCTTAACGGCTTTGAGATAAACAAAGAATGCACGGTATGTTTTAAGGATTCGGTTTATCTTTTGCCCGAAGCGTTTGACAAAACATTAAAAGGATTAAAAGTCGTACGTGCCGGGATTAATCTCGGAGAGATAAAGAAAGACAGGTTTGAACCTTCGCATTCTCTTGCCATGGTTCTTTCAAAAGAAGAAGCAAAAAGAAGCATTGAACTTGATGAGGATGAGGCACTTAAATTCAGACACGGCGAAGAGATAAAAAAAGATTGCGAAAACGGGTGGACGCTAGTATGCTTTAAGGGTGTTTCGCTCGGCTGGTGCAAGGCAACAGGCGGAAATTTGAAAAATCATTATCCCAAGGGATTAAGGATAAAATATTAAATACCCCATAATCGGATTCAATGAAAAATTGTCCGAGAAGGAAAGGAAAAAAGTTGAAAACCAAAGTTTATATTGACGGAAGCGAAGGAACCACGGGTCTTCGAATCAATGAACGTTTCGAAGGACGTGATGATATTGAAGTATTAAAGATAGATTCAGAAAAGAGAAAAGATCCCGAAGAAAGAAGAAAATTTATCAATGCCTCGGATGTGACATTCTTATGTCTTCCCGATGCTGCGGCAATCGAAGCTGTATCTTTGGTAAATTCCGATAACGATCATACAGTAATCATCGATGCTTCGACAGCTCACAGAACCGAAGAAGGCTGGGCTTACGGTTTGCCCGAACTCGGAAAGGAATTCAGAGAGAGGATTGCAAAGAGTCAGAGGATTGCCAATCCCGGATGTTACGCTTCCGGCTTTTTAATGGATGTTTATCCGATGATTAAATCAGGCTTTATCGGAACGGATTATCCGGTATGCGTCAACGCATTGTCAGGGTATTCGGGTGCAGGCAAGAAAGCAATAGCGCTTTACGAAGCAGAGGATAAAAGAAACGATTTATTCGCTCCGAGAATGTATGCTCTTTCACAGCAGCATAAGCATTTAAAAGAAATGCAAAAGATTTCCGGACTCGACAAGGCTCCTCTTTTTGTGCCCGTTGTGGACGATTACTATTGCGGAATGATTGTTACATTCCCCGTTTATACGGATTTAATGAAAAAGAAATATTCTCCTAACGATGTTCATAAAATGTTTGAAGAGTTTTTCGCAAATGAGCAGTTCGTGAAGGTAATGCCGTTCGGCTCCGAAGAAGAGATGGGCAATTTCCTTCATGCCAATGATTATGCCGGACGTGACGATGCCAAGATTTATATCACGGGCAACGAAGACAGAGTGCTTATTTCATCAGTGTTCGACAACCTCGGAAAAGGCGCTTCGGGTGCTGCGATTCAGTGCATGAATATCCGCCTTGGCCTTCCCGAAGAAACAGGTCTTTGCATCTGATGAGAGATTTATAAACATTGATTTTACAAGAAACTTAAAAAGAGAGGAAATACAATGTTATATATTTTAACGGCACTCGGTTTAATCAGTGCCATCGGAACACAGCTTTTATTTAAATGGTACACATCACCCTGGCATATTCTTTTATTCGTCGGCAACCTTCTTGCATGGATTGTCATCTGGGAACTTATTTACTGGCTGATTCTTTTGCTCTGGTCATTGACCGTAAACAAGAAAAAAGAAGTGACAAAGCCTTCGAAATTTTACAGATGGATATTCGTTGAGACGGTTCAGATAGCACTCTTTTTCCTTAATGTGCATGTACATGTCGAAGGTAAGGAAAAGCTTCCGAAGCCCGGCGAGAGGTTCCTTGTTGTTGCAAACCATTTATCAAATTACGATCCCATGAGTGTTATGTATGCACTCAAAAAACATATGCTTGTGTTTGTCAGCAAGCCAGAAAACTTTAATATTCCCATTACCGGAGCAATAATGCACAAAACCGGTTTTATGGCCATCGACAGAGACAGTGTAAAGAATGCAATTGTCACAATCAACAAAGCGGCCGATTACATCAAAAACGATTTGACGAGTGTATTTATTTTCCCCGAGGGAACAAGAAACAGAACAGACGCTCCGCTTCTTGAATTCAAAAACGGAGCTTTCAAAATAGCCACAAAGGCCGAGTGCCCTGTAGTCATTATCGCCATAAGCGGTACTGAATTTGTTAAAAAGAGAATTCCGAGAAGATCCGATGTTTACTTAAAGATTGTGGATGTCGTACCTCCCGAAAAAGTTGTCGAAATGAAGACGGCAGGTCTTTCGGAGCACGCATACAAACTTATTTACGATAATATTACTCACGGAAAAGACAAGGCGGCAGCGCCTGAAAACTAAGAATAATTAAGTCATGGCAGGGGAGGAAAACATATGGATAAAAAAGATGTGAATTTTTTCTCGGCACAAATAAAATTATGGGCAAGGATTTTTGATTACAAGGGAACAAGCACCAGAAAAGAATACTGGTTTCCTTTCATTTTGCATGCGCTTATCGGTCTTGTTGCTTTTATCAATCTCTTTTCGTCGGGGTTGTTCGTGATTTTTATGAAGGACTGGAATTTACGCACTTTTGCAACGGTCGGTCATTATATAGGATTGATTTTGGGTGTTATTCTTCTTGCATATCTGGCTTTGTCGACAATTCCCTGGATAGCACTCACGGTAAGAAGACTTCGCGATGCCGGAAAGAGCGGATGGTGGGTTCTTCTCCTTTTGGTATTCGGTATCGGACAGATTATCATTCTGTTCCTTTGCTCGCTTGGTTCCGCAATTGCGGGAGCTTTTGCGTTTAACCCGGGCAACAATCTACCGGAGGGAATTTACGGACCTCCCGAAATGTTTGATCCCGGATATAACATAAACGGTGATGTTTACGGACCTCCGCCTTTTGATCCGGATATAAATGTTCCCGATCCCGTATACGGACCTCCCGGATTTGATGAGGACAATAACGATCCGTTTAATTCCGAGGACAACATTCAGCCTACGCTTTACGGACCGCCTGATATGTTCGATGAGGGTGATTACAATTTTGATCCCGATGCGAATCTGAACGAGGATGTTTACGGACCTCCCGAGTGGTTTGATGAATAAAAACAGTCTGACAGGAGAAAAAAATGAACAATAAAAACAACTCCGGACTGAACGCAAAAACAAAAAAAGAACATATGCATCAGCTTGCACAATACAGAGAAGAGACACTGAGACCCCATCCGGAGCTCAGGTCTCTTTTCTTGGAAATAACACCTTTTTGCAACGAGCATTGTCTTCATTGCGGTTCAAGATGCGGTGACATAGATGTATCCGGAATGCTCTCAAAAGAAGAGATATTCGAGATATTAAGACAGGTAAAAAATGATTTTGATATCACAAAGATGCGCCTTTGCATTACAGGCGGCGAACCGCTTCTTCGGCCCGAGTTTTTTGAAATAATGGAATATGCAAATAAACTCGGATTTGCATGGGGAATGACTTCAAACGGTACTCTTATAGACGAAGAATGCGCAAAGAAGTTAAGAAGTGCGGGACTAAGAACCGTTTCGGTAAGCGTGGACGGATTAAAAGAAAACCATGAGTGGTTCAGACAGTCACCCGGATGTTACGAAAAGACAATAAACGGGATAAAAAATCTTATCAATGTCGGAATTTCCCATGTTCAGATAACAACGGTTATATATCATAAAAACATAGGCGAACTCGATAAGATGTATGAGGAATTTCAAAAGGTCGGAGTGCGCTCATGGAGAGTAATCAATATTGAACCTATCGGAAGAGCAAAGGAAAATCCCGATCTTATGCTTTCAAAAGACGAATACATAAAGCTCTTTGATTTTATTCGTGACAAGAGATTTTTAAACAAAATGGAAGTTACCTACGGTTGCTCCCACTACCTTGGAGTCGAAATGGAGCGTGAGGTCAGAAAATGGTATTTCCTCTGCAATGCCGGCGTATATACCGCAAGCATTATGTACAACGGAGATATCGGCGGCTGTCTTGATATCGAAAGAAGACCGGAACTTGTTCAGGGCAATATAAGAAAAGACAATTTAAAGGATGTCTGGGAAAACCGTTTCGAGAATTTCAGAAACGATTTCAGAAAGACCGGCAAATGCGCCGACTGTCCCGATTACGAATTCTGCAATTCGGATTCGTTCCACACCTGGAATTTCGACACGATGGAACCGAACCTCTGCATGAAAGGAATATTGTTTTAGGTGAATCTGATACAGAAATTTACGACTTTAATAAATTAAACATAATACATAAAAGGATAAAAATATGGATATCTCATGTGAAGAATGTGCAAACTTTGTATTTGATGATGACGAAGAAGATTATGTCTGCTGCGTCAGCATGGACGAAGACGACTACATTCGCTTAAACACCGACTCGCACTATCAGTGCCCGTATTACCAGTGCGGCGACGAATACAAAATCGTAAGACATCAAATGTAAGTCAGAGTATCGCCGTGCAAATCGTGCGGCAGAAATATAACTATTACAGTGCTTTGCGAATCACGCATCAAAGAAGCTTAAGCGATTGCAGCGTCGCATGTTACACCGCGGGCACGCTCCCGCTAAAGTGGCATCACGTAACGATCACTAAATTCGCATTCGCACTTCGTGCTCTGCTCATTAAGTGACGACGGCTGCCAATTACCCGCTAACGCAACATACGACACTGCAATCTTTCACGAGATTATACGTGATTCGCAAAGCACAGACTCAGAAAAAAACTGCCGCGCGATTTGCACGGCGTCGATATAAAGGAGGGGTTAAAGATGGATGAGAAAATTGCTACTTTGAAAAAGTGGGTTGATGAGAGCGACAATATCGTGTTCTTCGGGGGCGCGGGCGTTTCCACGGAAAGCGGTATACCTGACTTTCGAAGTGTGGACGGACTTTATAATCAGAAGTACGATTATCCGCCCGAGACGATTTTAAGCCATACTTTCTTTATGATAAAGACTTCGGAGTTTTACAGATTCTATAAGGATAAACTTCTGCTTGAAGGAGCAAAGCCGAACAAAGCACATTTAAAACTTGCTGAACTTGAGGCGGCAGGCAAATTAAAGGCTGTTATCACGCAGAATATCGACGGCCTTCATCAGCTTGGCGGAAGCAAAGAGGTTATGGAACTTCACGGCAGCGTTCAAAGGAATTACTGCATGAAGTGCCATGAATTTTATGATTTTACGGCAATCAAAAATAAGGTCGAGGAAGCATCGAAGAAATACGAAAAGGGCGACGAGAACTATGCCGTTCCAAAGTGCGATAAGTGCGGCGGCATCATAAAGCCCGATGTTGTTCTTTACGAGGAAGGTCTCGACGGATACACGATGCAGAAGTCCGTTCAGTATATTCAGAATGCTGATGTCCTTATAATAGGAGGAACTTCGCTTGCGGTATATCCCGCGGCCGGACTTATCGATTATTACAGGGGCAACAAACTCGTGCTTATCAATCTTCAGCCGACACCCAGAGACAGGTATGCAAATCTTTGCATCGCCGGAAAGATCGGAGAAGTATTCTCACAAATCTAGAGTGAGCGAAAGGTTCGATTTGACGGATTTAATAATCGAGCGGTTTTCGAACAGGACTTATAACATAAATTTTGCACATACGGATATCTTATGAAGGTATAATAAATGGTTATCATTAAAGAAGGCGAAACAATTGAATTCAAAAAGAAGCACCCATGCGGAGAAACCCACTGGAAAGTACTCCGCGTGGGGAGCGACTGCAGGCTTCAATGTGTGAAATGCGGACACCAGATTGAGATATCCAGAAGCAAAATTGAAAAAAACATGAAAGCTTAACGGAAGAGTATTTGATAGATAATAAGGTAATCACACGGATTGGCATGAATTTTAACCGCTCGGAAAAAAATTCTTGCGATTTGAAAATCGCTGTGTTATCATATAAGTCCGTGATGAAATAATTCCTTGCTCTCATCTTGGAATGAGGGCCAGAGACCAAAAGGAGGTAATTAGCATGAATAAGTATGAGTTATGTATTGTTGTCAATGCTAAGATCGAGGACGATGAAAGAGCTGCGGTAGTAGATAAGTGCAAAGCTTACATCGAAAGATTCGGCGGTACAATCACAGAAGTTGAAGATGCCGGAAAGAAAAAATTAGCATATGATATTCAGCATATGCATGAAGCATTTTACTACTTCATTCGTTTCGATGCAGAAGCAACTGCTCCTGTCGAAATCGAAAACCGTGTTCGTATCATGGACAACGTGCTCAGATTCTTAGTTGTAAGACTTGATGAGCAATAGAAAGTAGGTTAATATGAATAAAGTAATTCTTATGGGTCGTTTGACCAGAGATCCCGATATGAGAGGCGAAGGTACAGGTCTTGTTGCAAGATATACACTTGCCGTAGACAGAAGATTTTCCAGAAACGAGGAGAACAATACGGATTTCATCAACATTGTTGTTTTCGCAAAAGGAGCTGAATTTGCCGAGAAATATCTTAAAAAGGGAACGAAGGTAGTGGTTACCGGTCGTATTCAGACAGGAAGCTACACAAACAAGGACGGTCAGAAGGTTTATACAACAGATGTTGTAGCTGAAGATCAGGAGTTTGCCGAGAGCAAGAACGCTGCAGGCAGCAACGGGGGACAGACAGAAGTATCATCTTCGAACAATTCGGTTCAGGACGACGGAGATTTCATGAATATTTCCGACGGAGTTAAGGATGATATGCCGTTTTAGTTTTTAGGAGGTTTATCATGGCATTCGTTAAAGAGAATAAAACAGCCGATCCTGCTATGAAGAGGAAAGGCAATGTTCGCAGAAGAAAGAAAGTCTGCGTATTCTGCGGTAAGGACAACGAGATTGATTACAAGGATACAGCTAAGCTCAAAAGATACGTATCTGAGAGCGGAAAGATTCTTCCCAGAAGAATCACAGGAACATGTGCAAAGCATCAGAGAGCTTTGACAGTTGCTATCAAGAGAGCACGTCACGTTGCATTAATGCCTTACACAGTAGATTAATTAAAACAAAGGATGCGATTTTTCGCATCCTTTTTTATGTCAAGTGGCAGATTTGGAAAAGCCGACACTATATATAGTAATGGTATGAGATTGAAAAAAGTGGTATAATACACATATCTTTTGGGTAAATTGTCATATATTGCGCGAGGATTTGGATATGGCTAAAAGAATTAAAATAAAAGGCAAGATGAGACTTTATTTTTCTCTCTTGATTGCTTTCGGGATTGTGTTGGCAATAGTCAATATTCCCATATATATTCTTAACATTATTTCCGGTGTTATTATTTCAATATTCCTTATAGTTTACTTTATCGGCATACTGCTGATGTGGATTTATTTCAGGCAGTTCCTGGTCGATGAAATGGTCAGTTTCGCCACGGAATACGGGCAGATACAAAAGCAGATATTAAAGGAACTCAATCTCCCGCATGCATTGATTGACAGCAACGGAAGGATTGTTTGGACCAACAGCGAATTTGAAAAAGTAATCGGAACCAACAAAGGTTTCGGAAAAACCATCAGTTCTTTCTTCGAAGAACTGACACTTGAAACTTTTCCTGCAGAAGAGCCGGAAACCGAAGTTAACATTAATTTTGAATCACGCGACTTCAGAGCGAATATCAAAAAGATAAGCATTGAAAACATGCTTCAAAACAGCAAGTTCATTGAAGAGACTACGGAAGAAGATTTCCTTTACGGATTGTATCTCTTTGATGAGACAGCATTAAAGATCGCTCTTAAGGAAATCGATGACCAGAGCGTTGTTGTCGGAATGATTTACATAGACAACTACGAAGAAGCGCTTGAAAACGTGGACGATGTAAGAAGGTCCCTTCTTCTTGCTCTCGTCGACAGAAAGATTACTCAGTGTATTTCGTCTCTTGACGGTATTGTAAGCAAGATCGAAAAAGACAAATACATGATCGTTTTGAGAAAGAAATCGCTCGCCGAATTAAAGGAAGCAAAGTTCGATATTCTCGAGGAAATCAAGACCGTCAGCATAGGTAACGAGAGACCGATTACTTTGAGTATCGGTATCGGACTTGACGGATTGTCATACAGCCAGAACAGCGGATTCGCAAGAGCAGCCATTGACCTTGCATTAGGCCGAGGCGGAGATCAGGCAGTTATCAAATCTCCGGGCAACGTTCAATACTTCGGAGGAAAGAGTCAGTCCACCGAAAAGAATACGCGTGTTAAGGCCAGAGTAAAAGCACAGGCTTTAAGAGAAATCCTTATCAACAAGGATCAGATATTTATCATGGGACACCGTCTTGCGGACGTGGACAGTTTCGGTTCCGCAATCGGTGTATACTGTATTGCCAAGGCTTTGGACAAGAAGGCTTATATTATCTTAAATGATGTCACACCTTCATTAAGACCTCTTGTTAATCTGTTTGCAAACAACGAAGAGCAGTATCCGGGACTCCTTGTCAACAGCGAGGGAGCGCTTCAGACTGTCGGCAACAACGCAGCACTTGTAGTAGTGGATACCAATAAGCCTTCGATGTGCGAATGTCCCGATATCCTAAAAAACTGTAAGGCAATCGTGGTACTCGACCATCACAGACAGGGCGAGGAAATCATCGACAATGCCACACTTTCGTATGTCGAGCCTTACGCATCTTCGGCAAGCGAAATGGTAGCGGAGATTCTTCAGTACATCGATGAAGGAGTTAAGCTTTCGGGTATTGAGGCGGATGCTCTTTATTCGGGTATCATGATCGATACCAACAACTTTATGACCAAGACCGGTGTCAGAACATTCGAAGCCGCAGCTTATTTAAGAAGAAGCGGTGCGGATGTCACCAGAGTCCGCAAGCTTTTCAGAGAGGACGCATCGGAATACCTTGCGAAAGCAAAGACCATAAAGGATACAACAATTTATCGAAACGATTATGCGATATCGGTATGCGACTCAGCAGGATGTCAGAGCCCGACAATCGTTGCCGCACAGACAGCCAACGAACTTTTGAACATCAACGGAATCAAAGCCAGCTTCGTATTTACGGATTATCAGGGCAAGATTTATTTAAGCGCCCGTTCAATCGACGAGCTTAACGTTCAGGTTGTTACCGAGAAACTTGGCGGAGGCGGACATATGAATATTGCCGGTGCTCAGTTTGAGGGCATTACCATGGACGAGGCGATTAATCGCTTAAAAGAAATCCTCGATTCGATGATCGACGATTAATTATTCACAAAAAATATCAGACCGGGAGAAAAAAGATGAAAGTTATTTTATTACAGGATGTTAAACCCCATGGTAAAAAAGGGGATATGGTAGAAATAAACGACGGATATGCAAGGAATTATATTCTTCCCAAGAAACTCGGAGTAGAAGCGAATTCCGCCAATGTCAACGATCTTAAACTTCAGAAAGCCAATCAGGAAAAGATAGCGGCAAAGCAGCTTGCGGATGCAAAGGAACTGGCCGAGAAGCTCGAAAAACTCAAAGTTGACATGAAGATTAAAACAGGCGAAGGCGGAAGAACATTCGGTTCGATAACCGCGAAGGAAATCGCTGAAGCATTGAAGAAACAGCACGGCATCGATATCGACAAGAAGAAAATAGTAATGAAGGATGCCATCAAGAGTGTAGGTTCGTTCAGCGTAAACGTCAAACTTCACACTCAGGTTAATGCTGAACTTTCAATCAGCGTGGATTCCGAATAACAAATATTCGGAAAAATCTTTTGGGGATACGAGGGAAAACAATGGAAGAAGCTTTGGTCAAGCAGGAAATGCCAAAGGATCTGGTTGCCGAAAAAAGCATACTCGGTTCAATACTCATGGATCCGGAAGTGGTTATATCGGCTGCCGAAATGATTACCGGCGATGATTTTTATCTTAAAGAACATGGTGTTATTTTCGATACCATGGTTAGCATGTATAACAACAAGGTAACGCTTGATTACGTTACTCTTCAGGATAAGCTAAGGGAAACCAATCTTCCCGAAGAAGCATACAGCGATGACAAGATAAATTCATTTGTGGATGTTGCCACAACTTCGGTAGGAATAAAGCATCACTGCAAAATCGTATATGAAAAATCAGTAAAAAGACGACTTATAAAAGCCTGCGAAGAGACGGCATCGAACTGCTATGCGGGCAAAGAAGAGTTATCCAAGTTGCTCGACAGTACCGAGAAAAAGATTTTCGATATTGTTCAAAAGAGAAATACGGAAGACTTTGTGCCAATCAGCACGGTCGTAATGAATTCGCTTAAGATGATTGAGAAGGCGCATAATACCGACGGTACGGTAACGGGTATTGCGTCGGGATTTACGGATCTTGATTACAAGACAACGGGATTTCAGCCTTCCGATCTTATTCTTCTTGCGGCACGTCCTTCAATGGGTAAAACCGCATTTGCGCTTAATATAGCAATTCATGTGGCAGCAGTCGAGAGAAAGCATGTTGCGATATTCTCTCTGGAAATGAGCAAGGAACAGCTTGTAAACCGTCTGCTTGCACAGGAATCCCATGTTGATTCGCAGCATTTAAGAACCGGTAATCTCGGCGACAACGAATGGGCCGCACTTATCGAGGGTGCGGATACCGTAGGAAAATCCTGCCTTGTAATAGACGATACTCCCGGTATTTCCATTCCCGAACTTCGTTCCAAATGCAGAAAACAGCAGATGGAACATGGTCTGGATATGATTATTATCGACTACCTTCAGTTAATGACGGGTTCAGGAAAAGCAGAGTCGCGTCAGAATGAAGTATCGGAAATTTCAAGATCCTTAAAGGCTATTGCCAGAGAATTGTCGGTACCCATTATCGCTCTTTCACAGCTTTCGAGAAAGGTTGAAGACAGAGCGGATCACAAGCCTCAGCTTTCGGATCTTCGTGAATCCGGTGCCATCGAACAGGATGCCGATGTGGTAATGTTTATTGACAGAGAAAGATCCGAGACGGAGGATGCCAACAAAGCGACCATAATTATAGCCAAGCAGAGAAACGGCCCCATCGGTGACGTTAATCTTATGTGGCTTCCCAAATATACTCAGTTTAAAGATATGGACAGATCTCTGTTCAAAGAAGAAGCAGAATAAAAAAGTGGCGGTTAGAATTCTAACTGCCACTTTTAAACATTAAAAATATTAATCAATAATTAAGCCTGTGTAATAGCCTCTGCAGGACATCCGTCAGCACATCCGCCGCATTCGATGCAAGCATCTGCATTGATTTCATATTTTCCATCGCCTTCAGAGATAGCTCCTGCGGGACACTGAGCTGCGCAAGCACCACACATAACACATGAATCACCAATAACGTAAGCCATTTTTATTTCCTCCTTACAAAAGTATATAAAATGAATAATATGTTAGCCGTACATATTTTATAGTAAGTTTATTATAAATTTCGGCAAAAATCAAGAAAATGAGAGAATAACATCGTTATATAAGTCAATAACATTGTTATATTTTTTAATAACATTGATATGTATGAAAAAAACACTGTTAATTGCATTTTGAAACGGCATAATATAAGATGATGTAGAAAAAGATTAATGGAGGATTTTATGAACGATTTCAGATACTGGGCACCCACGGAAGTGATTTTCGGAAAAGATGCAGAGAACAAAACAGGCGAAGTTGCTGTAAAATACGGCAGGAAAGCATTGCTTGTATACGGCATGTCCAGCGCAAAGAAGAGCGGTCTTTTGGATCGCGTGGAAGAATCCTTAAAGAAATCAGATATTGAATATAAAGAATTCGGCGGTGCGGTAAGCAATCCGACTCTTTCCCATGCGAGAGAGGGCATTAAGGAAGCGCTTGATTTCGGTGCGGATCTGATTATCGGAATCGGCGGCGGAAGCGCAATTGATACTGCAAAAGCCATAGCACACGGTGCGGCAAATCCGGAGTACGATTTATGGGATATATGGACAAAGAAGGTTCCCCTTACAAAGTCGTTTGCACACGGTGCTGTACTTTCAATGGCGGCAGCGGGAAGCGAAATGAGTGATTCAGCGGTTTTAACCAACGAAGAAATCCATAAAAAATGCGGAATCAACACGGATTTTAACAGATGCCGTTTTGCAATTATGAATCCGTCCCTTGAAGAGACGCTTTCAAAAGAACAGATAGCGGCCGGTGTTACGGATATTATGATGCATACGATGGAGAGATATTTTATCCCCGGAGTATACGAAGGAATTACCGATGAGATTGCCGAAGGTCTGCTTCGAAGCGTAATCGAAAACGGAAGAAAGATAGTGGATAATCCGAAGGATTACGATGCAATGTGCGAAGTATTCTGGGCATCGAGCCTTTCTCACAACAATCTTACCGAGTGCGGAAGGGGCAAGGATTTCTCGGTCCACAAATTCGGACATGCACTTTCCGCAAAATACAATGCGACTCACGGAGCTTCTCTTTCGGCAGTCTGGGGAGCATGGGCAGAGACTCTGTATGAGGATGCAGAAGACAGATTTGCAAGATTTGCCAAAAAGGTTTGGGGTATCGAAAACGAAGACAAAAAAGTGGCGGCAAAGGCAGGCATTATTAAAACCGTTGAGTTTTTCAAATCCATCCAAATGCCCGTAAATCTTAAGGAACTCGGCATTAATGCAAGCGATGAAGACATTAAGGCTCTTGCTCTTGATGCCACAATGAACGATACGATAAAGCTTTCGAGGATTCGTCCCATCGGAGCCAAAGAAGCCGAAGAAATATTCAAAAAAGCTTCCGATTACAGTATCTAACAGTATTCCTGACCTTTACATAAAAAGTATGCAATGTTATAATAAATAGTTGATTTTTGCAAAAGAAATAAGGAGTTTGCTATGTATAACAAAGTCGAAACGGACTTGAATTTCGTCCAGAGAGAAAAAGAAGTCGAAAATTTCTGGAAAGAGAATGACATTTTCAGAAAAAGCATGGAAAACAGGAAGGAAGGACCGACATATACTTTCTATGACGGACCGCCTACCGCAAACGGAAAACCCCATATCGGTCACGTGCTTACACGTGTTATTAAGGATATGATTCCCAGATACCGTACAATGAAGGGTTATATGGTACCCAGAAAAGCCGGATGGGATACTCACGGACTTCCCGTAG